>JBIPME010000053.1:0-8267 GCA_044369275.1 Rhodoferax sp. | reverse complement strand
CAGCCCTGCTCTCTGGTTTGGCCGATTTTGATGCAACCTTGCGTACCAGCTCCCACTTTACCAACGCGCAAGGCATGCGGCAGACCGATACCTTTGCGTACCGCCTACAGCAAAGTACAGAGCTGGGGGGCGACTTGGCGCTTCCCAATGGGGCGCAAAACACCAGTGCCTTCACCGCTAGCGGCAGTAATTCCTTTTCCACCTCCCATGCCACATTCTTTACCTCGTTAGCGCAATCCCCCCATTCACCCACCTACGATTACAGCCCCGGTGTTGCCCTGCGCAGGCGAACCCTGGCCGACTTGGAGCCTCTGTTTGAAGCCTTGGACGCGCTGCGCAACCATGGCGAAGGCACGCAAGCAACATCTGCGCAGAAACATGCATCGAACTCCGTTCACGCACAGTGGCAACGCAAGGACTGGGTGCTCGACCTAGGTTAAAGCCCCGCTGGCTGGGTGAGTCTCTGATTGCCGGGGGCAGGGGTTTTTTTGTCATCTTTCGTAATCAAAAGCAAGTGCCCCCATCCTTGAAACGTTCTGTTTGTGAAAACAAGCAGAAATTGCACGTCTGAGTGCTTGCTTTGGGCGTGGCAAAATGGCTAAATCTTTATTTGGCAACCATTACTTGATGCTATGACCCGATACAACGCTCCTTTTGAAATTCATGTGCATGGCCAAGTTCCTTTGCGTGCGGAGGTGGTCTTTGCCGATGTGCAAGCGGCGTTAAAGCCGATGTGGCAATACGCAGGCGCTAAATCCCTGACCGAGGGCGCTGACAGCGTGTACGAGGATGAGCCCGGGATTCAGTTTGAATCCAAACAGCATCTGCTGCAAATGTGTTGGACGGTGGCCGGCGACCAAGATTTTCGGCAAACACTGGACGATGTCTGCATGAACCTCAATGAAATCGCCGATGTGGGCGCAGCGATTGAGGTGAGTTTTTACGATGTGAATTACGACCGTGACGAAGAGGACGAGGGCTCCAATGCGCAGGAAGAGTCGCAAGACGATTTCATGGTGTTGTTCGTAGGCCCCAATCCAGCGGCCA
The DNA here is from genome assembly GCA_044369275.1 of Rhodoferax sp. Classification (GTDB taxonomy): domain Bacteria; phylum Pseudomonadota; class Gammaproteobacteria; order Burkholderiales; family Burkholderiaceae_C; genus Allorhodoferax. The sequence continues at coordinate 7,220 of JBIPME010000053.1, read as the reverse complement.
TCATGCAAGTACAGCGCGATTTGTTGGTGCAGGACGTGATCCACCTCATGGAGCGCCATTTTGATGCCTCTGAGCTAGGCGGCATGGTGGCCGAGGTGGACAAACTGTTTACCCAGCGCTTTGATGCCTTGGTGCGCTCTTTAGAGATTGGCGTGCCCCCGCGTGGCATGGGCGGTGGGCACAGCGGCGGGCATGGCGGCGGTGGCCGCAAGCCCAGGCATTTGCATTAGTTTGGTGCTTGCACCAAGATGGTGCGCAATTGGGTCGCCCCGTGCGGCGATGCAGCCCCAATGCGTGCAATTTAAACAAAATCCAACCGATTGATTCGAGGCAAAATAGCGCACCTTGTCTCTGCACTGGCCCCAATTCAAACGGGGCTGTGTTTGGCACAGAATGTGCTTTAAGTTTCGAAGGTACTTTTTTTACAACCGTGCAACTATTGCAATAGGAGAATTTGATGGCAAAGACCGTCGCAGACGTGATGAAGATGGTAAAAGAAAACGAAGTCAAGTTTGTTGACTTTCGCTTTACGGATACCCGAGGCAAAGAGCAGCATGTGACCGTGCCGGTATCGCACTTTGACGAAGATAAATTTACCTCCGGGCACGCGTTTGATGGTTCCTCCATCGCGGGCTGGAAGGGTATTGAAGCTTCCGACATGCAACTCATGCCCGACCCCAATACCGCCAATATCGATCCGTTTTTCGAAGAAACCACGCTCTTCATGAGCTGTGACGTGATCGAGCCCGGCGATGGCAAATCCTATGACCGCGATCCGCGTTCGATTGCCAAGCGTGCCGAGTCGTATTTGAAGGCTTCAGGCTTGGGCGATACCGCCTTTTTTGGCCCTGAGCCCGAGTTCTTTTTGTTTGACGGCGTGCGCTGGTCCAATGAAATGAGCGGCGCATCGTTTGAAATTGAAGAGTACGAAGCACCTTGGAATAGCAATGCCAAACTCGAAGGCGGTAACCGTGGCCACCGTCCCACCGTCAAAGGCGGCTATTTCCCAATGCCCCCTGTGGACTCCACCCAGGACATCCGCGCTGAAATGTCCTTGATTTTGGAGTCTTTAGGGATTCCCGTTGAAGTGTTTCACCACGAAGTTGCGGGCGCTGGCCAAAACGAAATCGGCACCCGCTTTAGCACCTTGGTGCAGCGTGCGGACTGGACCATTTTGATGAAATACGTGGTGCACAACGTGGCCAATGCCTATGGCAAAACGGCCACTTTCATGCCCAAGCCCTTGGTGGGCGACAACGGCAGCGGTATGCACGTACACCAGTCGGTCTGGAAAGATGGCAAAAACCTGTTTGCAGGCGACGGTTATGCCGGTCTGTCGGACTACGCGCTGTACTACATCGGCGGCATCATCAAACACGCACGCGCACTCAACGCCATTACCAACCCCGGCACCAACAGCTACAAGCGTTTGGTTCCTGGTTTTGAGGCACCGGTTAAGTTGGCTTACTCTGCACGCAACCGCTCCGCTTCGATCCGCATTCCTTTCGTGGCCAACCCCAAAGGTCGCCGCATTGAGGCCCGTTTCCCCGATCCATTGGCCAACCCGTACCTGTGCTTCTCCGCCTTGTTGATGGCAGGCTTGGACGGCGTGGAGAACAAAATCCACCCTGGCGAAGCAGCCACCAAAGACCTTTACCATCTGCCACCGGAGGAAGATGCGAAAGTCCCAACCGTATGCCATAGCTTGGACCAAGCCCTGGACTACTTGGACAAAGACCGCGCCTTCTTGACCAAGGGCGGAGTGTTTACCGACAGCATGTTGGACGCCTACATTGAGCTGAAAATGCAAGAGGTGACGCGCTTTCGCATGGCGGTGCACCCGGTTGAATACGATATGTACTACTCCCTGTAAAGACACCTTGTATAGACGCCCTACTAATACGTCTTGTAAATACGTTCGGATAATACGTTCGGATACTAGGCGCTTGGTTGGGCGTTGGTGTGCTTGCTAAAGTTTAAAAAAAGACGGCCTATGCCGTCTTTTTTTATGGTTTGCGCTGCTTAGCTTCTATTTAAATAGTGTAAATGGCAATACTGGGGACAAGCCCCATTTTTTGCCGCATACTCTGGCATTCGGCTTAGCATGGGGTGGTACATGGGGTCTCGCATCTGCGTAGGTAGCTGGTATAGGAAGCGTTTTGTGAAGCATATTTTCAAGCGGTTTGTTTTTTTCTTAGGCTGTGCTGGGGCCATGGCCGCCCATGCTGCGGCAGATGGGCGTATTTACCGCTGCGGTAATGAATACACCAACACCGTGAGCGAGTCACAGGCAAAAAATTGCAAGCTGGTGTCGGGCTCTAATGTCACCATTGTGCAGGGCAGCAGGTCTACGGGCACTGGCAAATCCACGGGCAGCGCGGGCACGCGTTTGGAGGGTTCCGACCAGCGCAGCAAGGACTCGGAAGCCAAATTTATTTTGGAGCAAGAGTTAAAAAAAGCCGAGTCCAAACACGCCGAGTTGCTCAAGGAATACAACAACGGCGAGCCTGAAAAACTAGGCCCCGAAACCCGCAACAACCAAAAATACCTGGACCGCGTGGCCGAGTTAAAGGCCAGTATTGCACGCTACGCCAGCGATGTTGCAGGGCTGCGGCGCGAGCTGGGCCGCTTGCCTGCGGCAGTTGCCAACAGCAGCACGGCTCCAAGCAAGTAAAGCGCCAGCATGAAATCCGTATGGATAGTGGACGATGACCAGTCGATACGCTTCGTTTTAGAGAAAGCCCTGCTGCGCGAGCAGCTGCCCACCCGTAGCTTTTCGAATGCGCCCGATGTCTTGGCGGCGTTGGACTTGGCGCAGGGCGACCAAGCCCCGCAAATTTTAGTAACAGACATCCGCATGCCCGGTGGCTCTGGGCTGGATTTGTTGGAAAAAGTGAAAGCGCGTTTCCCCGGCTTGGTGGTGATTGTGATGACCGCGTTTTCCGATCTGGACAGCGCGGTCAGCGCCTTTCAAGGCGGGGCGTTTGAGTATTTGCCCAAACCGTTTGATGTGCTCAAGGCCACGGCATTGATTCGCCGCGCCGTAGAAGAGAGCCAGCGCGAGGACACCGCGCACACTGAGATGGAGCGTGCGCCAGAAATGCTGGGCCAGGCTTTGGCGATGCAAGACGTGTTTCGGGCCATCGGCAAACTCTCGTCCAGCCAGGTGACGGTCATGGTTACCGGCGAGTCCGGCACGGGCAAAGAGCTGGTTGCGCGTGCGCTGCACAAGCATTCACCGCGAGCCCAAGGCCCCTTTGTCGCCATCAACACCGCAGCGATTCCCAAAGACCTGTTAGAGAGTGAATTGTTTGGCCATGAGCGTGGCGCATTCACGGGTGCGCAGGTGCTGCGGCGCGGGCGCTTTGAGCAGGCCGAGGGTGGCACCTTGTTCTTGGATGAAATTGGTGACATGCCTTTGGAGCTGCAAACGCGATTGCTCAGGGTCTTGAGTGATGGGCATTTCTACAGGGTAGGGGGGCACCACCCTATGAAAGCCAATGTGCGCGTGATTGCGGCCACCCACCAGAATTTGGAGCAGCGCGTGAAGGACGGGGTTTTTCGCGAAGACCTGTTCCACCGCCTGAACGTGATTCGCCTGCGCTTGCCCGCTTTGCGTGAACGCAAAGAAGACATTGGCATGCTGGCGCGCCATTTCTTGCACCAAAGCGCACAGGCGCTGGGTTGCGAAACCAAGCGCATTTCGGACGCCGCCGTGCACTATTTAGAGGGATTTGACTTCCCAGGCAATGTGCGCCAATTGGAAAACATTTGCCATTGGCTGACGGTCATGGCCCCCTCACAGCACATAGAGCCCAAAGACTTGCCCCCTGAGATTGCCGTGCCCAGCGCGGCCACGCTTGCGCCCGTAGACGGCGCTTGGGTGCCAGAAGCTGCACAGCCGCCGCAAGCCGAGTGCGCCTTGGCTGCAAACGCTGCGCCAGAGGGTTCCACGCCGTTGCCACCAGCGCCTGCATTGTCTTGGGACAGCGGCTTAGAGCAAGAAGCCGCGGCGCTTTTGGCCGTGAACGGCGCCGATGTGTGGGAGGTTTTGGTGCGGCGCTTTGAGCGCAGCGTGCTGCGTGCGGCCCTGTCCCACAGCCAAGGCCGCAAAATGGAGGCAGCCCAAAAACTCGGCATTGGCCGCAACACCATGACCCGCAAAATCCAAGAACTGGGTTTGGAGTAGGCTTAAGGTATGGATTGCTGCCACGTTGTTGAATGCCACGTTATGCAAGTATGGCCACTAAAATCCGTTTTTCACCTCTTGAACCTTTTGAACCTCTTGAACCTCTTTAGCCCACTTTTAAATAATTTTAGGAAACATTGGTATGGACTTATCACTCTCTCCCCTGTCTTTGCTCAAAGACCCCAGTTTGCTCAAGACCGACGCGCTGATCAACGGCAAATGGGTTGCTGGTACAAGCCGTTTTGACGTACTCGACCCGTCCAATGGCAAAAAACTTGCCGACGTGGCCAACCTAGGCCCGGCTGAAACCCAAGTGGCGATTGACGCCGCCAACGCGGCATGGCCCGCTTGGAAAAGCAAAACCGCCAAAGAGCGCAGCATCGTATTGCGCAGATGGTTTGATTTGCTGATGGCAAACCAAGAAGACTTAGGCCGCATCATGACCGCCGAACAAGGCAAACCCTTTGCCGAGGCCAAAGGCGAGGTCGCGTACGGGGCCAGCTTTGTTGAATGGTTTGCCGAAGAGGCCAAACGTGTCAACGGTGAAACCTTGCCCCAGTTTGACAACAACCGCCGCCTGTCCGTCATCAAGCAGCCCATTGGCGTGTGCGCGGCCATTACCCCTTGGAACTTCCCTTTGGCCATGATCACCCGCAAAGTGGCTCCTGCCTTGGCCGCAGGCTGCCCCGTGCTCATCAAGCCGGCTGAACTCACGCCCTTAACCGCCTTGGCGGCCGCCGAGTTGGCGATTCGTGCGGGCATTCCTGCCGGTGTATTGCAAATGATTACCGCTGACAGCGAACAATCGATTGCGGTTGGCAAAGTGATTTGTGCCAGCGACATCGTGCGCCACCTCAGCTTTACGGGCTCCACCGAAGTGGGCCGCATCCTGATGGCGCAAAGCGCCCCCACGGTGAAAAAGCTCTCATTGGAACTCGGTGGCAATGCCCCCTTTATTGTGTTTGACGATGCGGACATCAACTCTGCGGTCGAAGGCGCCATGGCCAGCAAATACCGCAATGCGGGGCAAACCTGTGTTTGCGCCAACCGCTTCTATGTTCAAGAAAATGTGTACGACCAATTCGTGGCCAAGTTCACCGCCAAAGTCAAAGCCATGAAAGTCGGCAACGGCTTTGAAGAGGGCGTCAGCCAAGGCCCCTTGATTGAGCCCGCCGCCATCGAAAAAGTAAAACGCCATGTGGCCGATGCCGTGGCCCAGGGCGGCACCGTAGAAACCGGCGGCAAGCCGCTCAAAGGCCAGTTTTTTGAGCCCACCGTCATCTCCGGGGCCACTGCGAACATGCTGTGCGCCAAAGAAGAAACCTTCGGCCCTTTTGCCCCCATCTTCAAATTCAAAACCGAACAAGAGGCCATTGACGCGGCCAACAACACCGAGTTTGGCTTGGCCAGTTATTTTTACAGCCGCGACGTGGGGCGCATCTACCGCGTAGCAGAGGCCTTGGAGTACGGCATGGTCGGCATCAACGTGGGCATTTTGGCCACCGAGCACGTGCCTTTTGGGGGGGTTAAACAATCCGGCCTAGGGCGCGAAGGCTCCCATTTTGGGATGGACGACTACCTGGAAATCAAATACCTCTGCATGGGCGACATCTTGCAATAAGCCGGTTTCGCGCTGGTGCCCAAGCAAAGATGACCTTGCCCCCTGTAGACGCCTTTTGCCGTGGGCTGCGCTGCCTGCTCTGGGGGCTAGGCCTAGGCGCTTTGCTGGGCCTGGGCGGCTGCGCCAACTGGGGTTACTACTGGCAGGCGACCCAGGGCCATTTGCAGCTGGCCCGTGCTGCGCGGCCTGTGTCGCAATGGCTGCAAGATGGCAATACGTCCGAACCCCTCAAAGCCCGCTTGGTTTTAAGCCAGCGCATGCGTGACTTTGCCATTAGCGAATTGGCCTTGCCGGACAACGCCAGTTACCGCCAATACGCCGATTTGCAGCGCCGCGCTGTGGTCTGGAACGTGGTGGCCGCGGCGCCCGACTCGCTGGAGTTGAAAACCTGGTGCTTCCCCCTCATGGGCTGCGTGGGCTACCGGGGCTACTTTGATGAAGCCGCCGCCCACACACTGGCGCAGCAGCTCGCGCAAGACAACTTCGAGGTCAGCGTCTACGGCGTGCCCGCTTACTCCACCTTGGGTTGGATGAACTGGGCCGGCGGCGACCCCTTGCTCAACACCTTTATGGACTACCCCGAGGGCGAACTCGCACGCATGCTGTTCCACGAGTTGGCGCACCAAGTGGTGTATGTGGCAGACGATACCGCCTTCAACGAGTCCTTTGCTACCGCGGTAGAGCGCTTGGGGGCCGCACGTTGGCTTGCCAGCCAGGCCACACCCGTTGCACAAGCGCAGTACGAAGCCATGGACGCCAAACGGCGTGCTTTTCGGGCGCTGACCCTGTCCACCCGCGCCAAATTGCGCCAAATTTATGCTGCCACGGGCCCCGCAAAGCCAGATTGGCAGACCACCTTGGCTTTAAAACAATCGGCCATGGCCCAGTTCCGCGCAGACTATGCCAAGCTGAAAACGCACTTTTCCGACCCGCCCGCGCAGTGGTCGGGCTATGACGCATGGGTGGCGCGCGCCAACAATGCCGCTTTCGCAAGCCAAGGCGCTTACGACGACTGGGTGAGCGCCTTTGAAGCCTTGTACGAACAGCACCAGCGCAACTGGCCTGCCTTTTTCAGCGCAGTTAAACAATTGGCGCAACGCCCCAAAGCCGAGCGCTTGCAGTCTTTGGCGCTTTTGCAAGCGGCAGACAAGCAAACCCTTGAACTCACCTTGAACTCACCTTGAACTTACCTTGAACTTACCTTGAACTTACCTTGAACTTACCTTGAACTTACCGTTGGCCCCGTTGAACCCTTTTGAAAGCTAAGGCCTGCGTACATACGCGGGCATGGCCTGCGGCTATGATCCGCTCTCATTTCACAACCACTGCCCTTAGGGCCAGCACAGCACCATGCCAAGATTACTGCTTCCAGAAGACCGTTTGCACCCCGCCATTCAAGCCGCTGTTGCC
>JBIPME010000480.1:0-2534 GCA_044369275.1 Rhodoferax sp. | reverse complement strand
TCTCTGCAAAATCAAATTAAGCGAAGTCTTCGCGCTCTGTTGCCGAACAACTGCGGTCATTGGATTTTTTTTTAAATCTTCTGATGAGATTTCAGTATCCGCCAAGAGTTTCAAACCATAAAGCACCGAAGCCAAATTTGCCCCGTCACGAAAAAGTTGAGTTTGGCCAATGTTTTCGTAGTCACGCATGCGCTTGGGATGCGGATCGAAAACATAGGCGTGTTTTAAATAGTTACGAATGCCATTCACCACGCCCACAGCCTGACCTGACATCTTGCTATCAGATGTCGGCAATGTTTCATACCGCGACAAAATTGAAACTTGGGCCGTAAGTGCACGGATGGGTTTCTTGCCACCCCTTGCAAAATTATCAAATTGGACCTGAATGATGTCGTCACTTTCACGGCTAACGCGACCCGCTGTGGCAAAAAGCGTTCGCTCGCCCCAAATCAATCTCTCTTGAACAATGTGAGGTGTATTCCCCGCAGAGACAATGATGAGGTACTCGACAGGCAGGCCTTTGACATGTGCTGTGAACTTCAATGTCAGTTGCCCAGGATCTATCAATTCATTGATCGGGTCATAACCCTCATGCTCTCGCCGAGGGCAATTGCGCAATCCCCCTCGTATTTCAAACGTGCTGCCTCCGCCGCGCCCCACGTCGCTGATTTCGTGCAAAGACCGGCCCTGTGCCAATTCGGCCAAGAGCTCCACGCCTTCAATCACATTGCTCTTGCCTGCCCCATTGCGCCCAATGAGCAATGTCACCGGTTTTAGCAACTCAATCTGAGCATCCGCAAAATTTTTGAAGTTGATGAGGTGGTGCATATCTTTCCTTCGATTTTTTCAGGCAATCGCTCAATTAGCCCCGTGATAATGCTTGTACTTGCGCCCGCTACCGCAATGGCAAGGGTAATTTCGGTCCAGCTTTGGTACACAGCGGCGCACGGGCAAGGTCACGGATAGAAAATCCAACCGCATGGCGGCAATTATGGCGCAGGGTTTGCGCATCACAGGCCAGCACACCGAGGTGTACTGAGCTGCTTACTCTGGAGCAGTTGCCCAAGTTGTGTCGGCTTGCGTCGTTTGGGGCCGTGTCAGTCGCAGCGGCGGACTACGGTGAAATAACTGGGTGAGAGGCAGCCTCACCAACGTTGGTCAAACCCGCTTGCGATCCGCAAGAAAAGCAGTACCTGGCAAATGCACTCTTGCGCGTGCTGCAGTGTCCGCATCGGTCAAACAAACACAAACCGCAATGTGGGCAAAAATCGGTTTTCGTGTCCTTCAAATCGGTGACTCGCTCACACCCCGGGCAGACCCCTTTTGCCAAACGTGACTGCGCAAGGTCATAGTCAAGTTCCTGCCGTCGCAGATTGTCCGGCAATGCCTCTGCCTGCTTTTGGCGTTCAAGGTAGCGCTGCAATCCATGAATGGCATAACGCCCGCCCACCACCGTCATCACAATGCCCACGATGTAGCGAACATACCCCCCATAGCTTGGCAAATAGGGAACCAGCTCTACAAAGAAAGCCACCAAGGCAAAGATGATGAATCCCCAAACAAAAGGCCAGGACGCGCCTTTGCGGTGTTTTTTGAACAACCAACCCGCCACCGCCAACAACGGCAAGGTCAATGCCAGCCGGTAGCCAAACACACGCATTTGCTGCGCACGTTGTGATTGGTCAAAAGCGCTTTGGGCCTGGCTCTCCAGTTGCCCCCACTGCGTTTGCGCTCGCTGTTGCGCTTGGCGCATGTCCAGAACGATCTGCTCCTGTTTCTCAACCGCCTGTGAGGCATTGCGCTCTGCCTGGCGCAATGTATCCAACTCACGCGTGCGCTTCAAAACAGTTTCGTCCTGCTCCGAACGCTGCGTGACTTGGCGAGTGGCCAACCAGTTTTCAAACGTCTCACGGGCCGCACGGTTATCCGCCTGCGCTGACTGCCATTTGAGTTGTGCTTGGTCCAACGCGGCCTGAGCATCCTCCTTTGCTTGCTCCGCAGCGTTGATCTGCGCCTTGAGTTCAGCTGTCTGGGAGGGCTCCATGAAGCTTTCAAGCGAACGTATGGACTCCACTTGCGGCAGATCGCCCACGATCGTGCTGCCCAGCCCGGTCAAAAACCAAGCAAACAACAAGGCCACACCCCATAAGCCCCGGCGAAACCACTTTTCGGACAAACGCAAAGATTTGCTCATTTTTCAAACTCCAGATGTACTCTCGTGATTGAAACAACCTACCACACGAACCACACCTGCCGCTGCGGCGCAGAGCACAGGCCACTGCGTTCAGGGATAGAAAATCTAAACGCATGAAAGCAATTATGGTGCAGGGTTTGCGCACCACAGGCCAGCACGCCGAGGTGCGCTGCGGTGCTTACTCTGGCGCAGTTGCCCGCGTGGTGTCGGCTTACGTCATCTTGGGCGGTGTGAGTCGCAGCCCGCCCCGCAGCGATGCGCGTCTCGCTGTTGTCATTACTTAGCAGCTGATGCGCTGATCAACCTCGAAGTGCGGTGCGGCTTGTGCTGCCTCGTCTCA
>JBIPME010000479.1:0-2536 GCA_044369275.1 Rhodoferax sp. | reverse complement strand
TCCTTTACCACCATCTCCAAAGCCAACAAAGCCAAACAACTGCAAGACGCCTACCAAATCGAAGGCGTCCCCGCCTTGGGCGTTGCGGGGCGCTTCACCACCGATATCGGCATGGCAGGCGGCAGCGTCCGTGTGCTGCAAGTGGTCGATGCGCTGGTTGAATCAGTGCGCAAAGGCGCTTAAAAGTGGCTGCAAAGTGGCTTAAAAGCTGCTTTTCAGCGGCTTTCAAGCCACTTTAAACGCCATGAAAGCAACTTCAAAATAGCTTAAGACAAGCCCGCTACTGCCGCCCACTCGGTGCTGCGCCACCCAAGGCACGGCGGCTTGTTGGCAAAGCCAGCGCTGTGCGCCACGCAGGGCGCTGGTCACCGTGCGGGTTTGTACCGCCACTGCCCTAGCGGCAAGCCCCAGAAATAGGCCCCAAAATAGGCCCATATACAATCGCACTTCACCCCTCTTCAACACCCCTAAACACCCTCCACGCAAGTTTCGTGCCTTTATGAAAAAACCATTTTTTCGACTTCTCGCCATATTGGCAGTTCTTTCTGCAAATGGTTTGGCATGGGCGGAAAAGGCCGACAGTAAAAAACCCATGAATATTGAGTCTGACACTTTGCGCTATGACGAACTCAAGCAAGTCAGCATTTTTACAGGCCGCGTAGTACTCAACAAAGGCACGATTGTGATTCGCGGTGAACAACTCGAAGTGCGCCAAGACCCCGAAGGCTACCAGTACGGCCTGGTCACCGCAGAGAGCGGCAAACGGGCTTTCTTTCGGCAAAAACGCGAAGGCGTGGATGAGTTTATTGAGGGCGAGGGCGAGACCATTTACTACGATGGCAAAAACGACACCGTCACATTCACCAAGAAAGCCCAGCTGCGCCGCTACCGAGGCACCAGCCTGGCCGACGACATTACGGGCGGCGTCATTGTGTACGAAAATTTGACCGATAAATTCAACGTCGACGGCGCCAACGCCCCCAGCGCCAACGCCGCCGCAACGCCTGGGCGGGTGCGCGCCATGCTCACCCCCAAACCCGAAGGCGCTGCCAGCGGCCCCGCCAAAGCCCCCGCAGCGCCCGGTGGGAGCTTGCGCCCCACGGTCACTTTGCCAGGAGCGAGCAAGTGAGCACCCTGCCCGATTGCACCTTAGAAGCGCACCACCTGCAAAAGTCTTACGGCAAGCGCCCCGTCGTCAAAGACGTGTCTTTGGCCGTGCGCACCGGCGAGGTGGTTGGCTTGCTAGGCCCCAACGGGGCGGGCAAGACCACTTCGTTCTACATCATTGTCGGCTTGCTGCGCGCCAGTGCGGGCGACATTACGCTCGATGGCGAATCGATCGAGCACATGCCCATTCACCGCCGCGCCCGCTTAGGGCTGGGGTATTTGCCGCAAGAAGCCTCCATTTTTCGCAAGCTCAACGTCGAAGACAATGTGCGCGCTGTGCTGGAGCTGCAACTCGATGCCAATGGCGCACCGCTCAAAAGCGCGGAGATTGAAACCCGCTTGAGCGCGTTGCTGCAAGATTTGCGGGTGGAGCATCTGCGCCAATCGTCTGCCCTGTCTTTGTCCGGCGGGGAGCGCCGCAGGGTAGAGATTGCCCGCGCACTGGCTGCGGACCCGCGTTTTATTTTGCTGGACGAGCCCTTTGCGGGCATTGACCCGATTGCGGTGATTGAAATTCAGCGCATCATTAATTTCTTGAAAAACCGTGGCATTGGGGTTTTGATTACCGACCACAACGTGCGCGAAACGCTGGGTATTTGCGACCACGCCTACATCATCAGCGAGGGGCGTGTTTTGGCCATGGGCACGCCCGCAGAAATTATTAACAATGCCGAAGTGCGCCGCGTCTACTTGGGCGAGCATTTCAAGATGTAGCGCCATGGCCAGCCTGCGCAGCCCCCCGCTTGTGCTACGCATCTACGTGGCCGCGCCCGCAACCGCCGGAGGTACGCCATGAAAATCGGGCTCTCCATGCGGGTCGCGCAAAGCCTCACACTCACCCCGCAACTGCAACAATCAATCCGCTTGCTCCAACTCTCTAGCATAGAGCTGGAGCAAGAGGTGGCGCAAATGCTCGCAAGCAACCCCTTTCTAGAAAGCGCCGATGCCCAGGCCGAAGGCGAAACGCCGGACTTGGCGCAGACCGACACCGCCATCAGCGAACAGCGAGGGGACTTCGAACACGAAGCCTACCCCCCCGCCACGGCAGACCTAAGCCCTGCGCAGGACCCCGACCACGCAATCAACCCTGCAACAGCGCTCGAAACAACGCTCGAAACAACGCTCGAAACAACGCTCGAAACAGCGCTCGAAACAGCACCTGCAAGCGACTTCGACACGCCATACAGCGCCAACGCCCAACCCAGCCACGACACCGCAAGCCCCGCCGGGGCCCCCGCGCAAGACGAGCTGCAAGCGCCCAACTGGGAAGGCGATGGCAGCGCCGACCAGGTCTATGAAGACGGTGAAAATGGTGAAAATGGCAATGGGGCGGGCGAATCCGGCAACGAAGCCCCGGCGCGCAACAACG
>JBIPME010000478.1:0-2537 GCA_044369275.1 Rhodoferax sp. | reverse complement strand
ACTGCGCCGCATCCACCGTGAAACTGGCGTGACCATCCTCTACGTCACGCACGACCAAGAAGAAGCCCTGCGCCTGTCCGACCGCATTGCCGTCTTCAACCAAGGCCGCATTGAACAGGTTGGCACCGGCCCCGAACTCTACGAAAAGCCCGCCACCCATTTTGTGGCCAGCTTCATTGGCAACTCCAACTTCCTGCCCGTGCAATGGGCACCCTCTGCAAGCCCCACACAGCGGCTGACCCTGCCAGACGGCTCTGGCGTAAGCTGCCCCAACCTGGGCACTGCCATGGCCATGCAGTCCAACGCCTGGCTCATGGTGCGTGGCATCGGGCACAGGGATCACCGTCACCATTCTCAACCGCAGCTACTTGGGCGACAGCCTCCAATTCACGGTGCGCACCCGCTGGGGCCAAGAACTCCACGCCCGCATGGGCCATAGCGGGCAAGACCTCTCGGCGCTGGTAGACCACAGCACCGCACAGTTGGTGTGGGATGAAAACCGCACACTGTGCTACCCTGCCAAACCCACATAATGCACACCGATTTTCAACCGATACAGGCCAAGGGAGGGACGCCAATGCCGTCCGAAATCAATATCAAAGTAGAACGCAGCCTTAAAACTTTGCGCGAACTCACGCTCGACAAAGTTCGCGATGCCATCCTCAACCAATACTTCAAACCCGGCCAGCGCCTGATCGAACGCAACCTCTGCGAAGAACTCGGCGTAAGCCGCACCGTGGTTCGGGAAGTGCTGCGCCACCTGGAAACCGAAGGCTTGGTCCAATCCATCCCCCAACAAGGCCCCATTGTGGCCACCCTGGACACCGACACCACGCGCCAAATCTACGAACTGCGCTCCCTGCTCGAAGGCCACGCCGCCGCTGGCAGCGCCACCCGCGCCACGCCGCAGCACATTGAAAAAATGCAAGCCAACCTGCGCAACATCGAAACCGCCTTCAACAGCCAAGACTACCCCAGCGTCATCCAAGAAACCACCGCCTTTTACGAAACCATGTTTCACTGCGCAGGCGACACCGTGGCCTGGAGCATTGCCAAATCCCTCAACGCCCGCATCAACCGACTGCGCCTGATCACCATCTCCAGCAGTGGCCGAGGCGCCAGCGCCCCAGCCGAAATGCACGCACTGCTCAACGCCATCGCCACCGGCAACCCCGAAGCCGCCAGCCAAGCCGCACGCGCCCACATCCAAACCGCGCAGGCGATTGCGATGCAGCATATTCAGTCTTTGGTTTGACGCTGCAAGGGGGGACAAACAAGGCTAGCGCTTGAACCTGGCTGGGCAGTTCACGGCAAGGAAGTTGGGCCTGCGCACCTCAAGCCACCCCCAACGGCCCGCCCCTCGTACGCCGCCACAATGAACGGCTTGGCCGCATCCAAATCTGCAAGCGTTGACAAAGTGACCTCTAAATTGCCCGTACCCCAGTGGCCAATCTGGGTCACGTCGCGGGCGTTGGGCAGCACGGGCAAGGCCGCAGCAGGGTCTAAGTGCAAGTACAAAAACAGGCAATTTTTGCGGTGAACCACCACAGTGGCAAAGTTTTTGAGCCACCGAACGCTTGTATTCCAAGATGACGGGGCAATGGTTTTCATCAAGCCCCAGCGAATCGATGCGGCCACCGTGCGTTTTGCCGGTGGAGTGCTCGCTGGCGATGAAGCGAATGTTGAGCAACGGCGCCAGGTCGGCTTCGATCAGCGTTTGCAGGGGTTTTTCTAAATCGGATGCGCTGCCTTGGAGTTCGGTGGCGGTGCCGTTGGTGAGGCGGAAGAGTTTGATGTCGCTCATGGGTGGACATAGGCAGAGCGAGATGCGTTGATAAGTAGTTTGCGGCAAAGCGCGAACGGATTGAGCTTATTGGCGATGCCCAAGCATTCAAGTTTGAATGTGGCGTAAATCGCCATGAAGACGTGGTTGCTTTGGGGTCGAAGCTTGAGTTTTTTGGCGGATTGGTTGTCATGCTGAAAAAATATCAGTCTCGCAGTTCAATCTTCTGGATTTATATTCATAACCCATGCTGCAGAATCCATCAAACCATCGTATCCCATGAAAAATGCAAGCATTTATTTTTACGCAGACTATTTTTTAGAACATTCAGAGCAGCCACGACAACGAGGCTGTCTGAGATGGCGGGATGCCAAATTGCTACCGGGCGGTATGGTGCAAGTGAGTGATGGCTCATTGCAGTTATTTGGACTTGGTAGCAACGGTTTGGCAATGAGTGATGCCAACGCAAGCACCGAGCAAGGCAGCTCCTGGATTTGGCAACTGAACGAAGACGGCCAATACGAGCGCCAATTCATCGATGGCGCTGTTCGCCTTGAGGGTGCGGGGCCAATAGGCGCTTCAACCAACACAGCACTATCTGACATCGGCATCACCGACAACCTGAGCCCGCCCGGCAATGCTGCTTATGAGCACTTTCGCCACAACGACATAACCCAACAAAACAACACCGCCCCCGACGGCCAGAGCTACGGCACCACAACACAGACGGCCAACGGCAGTGAGACCTGGAACC
>JBIPME010000477.1:0-2541 GCA_044369275.1 Rhodoferax sp. | reverse complement strand
CAGTGAAGACGCTTTGGCCCTGACGGTTCTGGCTGCGGCGCTCAGCGGCTACGACAATGCCCGCCTTGAACGCGCACTCACCCAAAGCAAAGACCCCATTGCCGACAATGCCGGGGCCGATTGCGGCCTGAGCGGCCGGGGACCAGAGATGTGCACCTTGTACGGCGTACCCGCCAATGGAAAAACCCCAAGCCAGCTGGAACAGGCCTTGCGCAACGAGGTTAGCAAAATCGCCAAAGAAGGCGTTACCGACCAAGAGCTACAGCGCGTCAAAAACCAATGGGTTGCCAGCGAGGTGTACAAACAAGACAGCGTCTTTAACCAAGCGCGCATCTTGGGCGTGCACTGGATCAATGGACTGCCCTTGAATGCCGACCCGCAACTCATCAGCCGTCTGCGCAGCATCACGCCCGATCAGGTCAAAGCGGTAGCGGCAAAATACTTTGGCGATGATGCACTCACCATCGCCCACCTACTACCTCAGCCACTGGAGCGCAACCGCAAACCGCGGGCCGCACCAACGGGAGCACGGCACTAATTTTCACGTTGCTTTGGCGTTGCTTTTACGTTAACAGTGCCTGGCATAACCACACAACACCTACTTCCAACATGAACGCCCCCACCCTACGCGCAGGCCATCGCCTGCTGGCCCTTTTAAGCGGCATTGCCTTCGCCTGCCTAAGCCATGCAGGCATCCCCATTGCACAATGGCAGCACACCTCAGGCGCCCAGGTTTTTTTGGTGGAAAGCCACGCCATTCCCATGCTGGACCTGCAAATCGACTGGGACGCAGGCACCCGGCGTGACCCCGCAGACAAGCCCCAACTCTCCAACCTCATGGCCAGTGCCACGGCCTACGGCGTCAAAACCGATGGAAAAAACCCTGCCTTGGACGAAAACGGCCTCAGCGACGCTTGGGCCGATTTGGGCGCCTACTTCTCCGGCAGCGCCAGCACCGACCGCTTAACCTTTAGCCTACGCAGCCTCTCTGACCCTGCGCTGTTGCAAAAAGCCGTGGCACTCGCCGCCCGGCAATTGGCAGAGCCACTGTTTCCTGAGGCGGCCTTTCTGCGTGACCGCCGCAAACTGATTGCAGCCCTCAAAGAAGCGAACACCCGCCCCGCTGTCGTGGCAAACCGCGCTTTTGCGCAGGCGGTGTATGGCAAGCACCCCTATGGCTACGAAAGCACCGAAGCCAGCCTGCTGCGCATTGGCATTGCAGACATACGCGCCCTGCACCCCAAAGCCCTGCGCGCCTGCAACGCCAAAATCAGCATCGTTGGCGACCTCAATCGACAGCAAGCCGACACCTTGGTCAACCAGCTCCTAGAGCGCCTGTCTTTGGGCCAAGCACCAGGGCAAAAACAGGCACGCTGCGAACCCACAACCACCGTACCCGAGGTGGCGGCACTGACCAAGGCACACGAGGAACGCATTGCATTTTCCTCCGCACAAGCCCATGTCCTGCTGGGGCAACCGGGCTACCAACGCAACTCGCCCGACTACTTTGCCATGCTCGTTGGCAACCATATTTTGGGTGGCGGTGGCTTTACCTCGCGACTCACCGAAGAAATACGGGAAAAAAGAGGCCTCACCTACGGCGTTTACAGCAACTTCTCACCAGGGCTGCACGCAGGCGCGTTCACCATTGCCCTGCAAACCCGCCCAGACCAAGCGCAACAGGCGCTCGAATTGGCCCGCCAAGTGCTCAGCCAATTCGTGCAGGACGGCCCCAGCGAAAAAGAATTGCAAGCAGCCAAAGACAACCTCATCGGTGGCTTCGCATTGCGCTTAGACAGCAACCGCAAACTGCTCGACAACGTTGCCAACATCGCTTGGAACAACTTGCCCTTAAACTACCTTGACACCTGGAGCGAACAAGTGCAAAAGCTAACGCCCAATGACATTCACAACGCATTTCGCCGCATCGTGCAACCCGCCAACATGGCAACCATTGTTTTAGGAGCGCCCTAGCTTGAATCCACAATGGCAAAAATTGCACCCCATTCAGCCGCAAACCCCAGAGAATCCACAGAGCCCAGAGACCCCAGAAAGCCAAACACAGCAAGAGCGCCAAGAGCAGCGCGAAGGTGACCCTGGTCCAACGCACAAAAATGAAACCCCCATCACCTTATGCGACTCGAACGAATTGGTCGATAGCGGCCAGGCGGTGCCGTTTAACGTGGTCTACGAGGGGGAGAGTTGCGTGGCATTTGCCATTCGCTTTGAAGGCCAAGTCTATGCCTATCTGAACCGCTGCACCCACATCGCCATGGAGATGGACTACCAACCCAACCATTTTTTTGATGACAGCGGACAATGGCTGGTATGTGCCACCCACGGTGCCATGTACAGTCCCAACAGCGGACAATGCCAAGGTGGCCCTTGTCGCGGCGGACTTGTCAACATCCAGGTGTCTGAATACAACGGCATGGTCCACTGGCATACTGCACCCAACTTACAAACTCTCGACTTTTGATATGACCGCCCCAATTGACCCCATCGACCCACTTGGCCCCCTCGATCCCTGAGACCCCCTCA
>JBIPME010000476.1:0-2554 GCA_044369275.1 Rhodoferax sp. | reverse complement strand
CGCCCTACCGGGGCATTTATAGCCGCTTCATGGGCCGCTTTGGCTTTGGGGGCTGCGGTCTATCTTTGGGGCATGGCGAACAGCGCGATGGCATTGAATGAGAAGGGCTATTACTTCACTATTTTGATGTACGGGCTGTTTTCTGCGGTGTCTTTGCAAAAATCGGTTCGTGATCGGCTTGAAGGTATTCCTGTTACGGCGATTTATTATGGTTTGTGCTGGCTTTCGCTTTTTATTTCGATTGGGCTTTTGGCGGTGGGGCTTTGGAATGCAACGCTGACTGACAGTGAGCGCGGGTTTTATGCCATGTCATTTTTGCTGAGTTTGTTTGGCGCTATTGCAGTGCAAAAAAATATTCGGGATGTGGCAGCGTTTCAAAGGGAGACGGCGGCCCCAGAGGCTGGGTTTAACCACATTTAAGGCCCAAGGTGTTGGGCACGTGCAGGGCTTGGGTGGCGCAATAGCTGAAAGTTGGGGCCAACCGCAGCTTCTGTGGCGCTTTGATGCAGTGGCGCTGTTCAGCGCCCAGCACGTGCACCCAATGCGGCTGAGCCTAGGATGAGCGCGGTGGCCACCGCCATGGAGGGGCTTGGGAGTTCTTGGCGCAGGCACAGAAGGCCTAAGGTTGATAGCAGCGGGGTGAGGAAGGACAGTAGGCCAATTTGGCGCGGGTCTCCGCGTTTGAGCGCTGCATCCCAGAGGTAGAACGCCCCGCCCAGCGGGCCTAGCCCGAGTGCGGCTAGCAGCATCCAGTCTTTGCTATGGAGTTGAACGGGGCTTTCTAGCAGGCTGTGGCAGAGCAGGGACAAAAGCCCTGAGACCAGTCCAAACAGTCCCATGGCGGCGGTGGCAAAGGGGGCTACACGTTGGCTGAGCAGGGAGTAGCTTGCCCATACAAAGGCCGACATGAGCGCCAGCACATAGCCCCAAGCAAAGCCGCTTTGCAAGTCGTGCCCGCCCGTAATGGCCAGTGCTGCACCGCCAAAGCCGATCAGCGCGGCCACGGTGTGCAGCGCGGTTAAGCGCGTGGGGGGCAGCAGCCAAGGCGCCATCAATACCATGCCCAAAGGCCATAGGTAGTTCACCAAATTGGCTTGGACTGCGGGGGCGTGGCGCAGTGCAAGAAAGAGCAGGAAGTGAAATCCAAACAGGCCGTAGACGCCCAGCAGCAGGGTGCGCCCGGGCACGCGCCAGCACTGGATGCGGCCTGCGCAGAGCAGCACGCCAATGGCGCTGCCAAAGAGCAGGCCTATGCCGGTGAGCAAAAAAGCGGGAATGTGTTGCAGGCTGACCCCCAGAGGGGCTAGCGTGCTCCACAGCACGATGGCGCTCAAGGCCAAGAGGGTGGCGCTGCGCCGGGGCGCAGGTGGGGCGTGCATGCAGCTTAGAGGATTTCTAGCGCCATGGCCGTGGCTTCGCCGCCGCCGATGCACAGGGCGGCAACGCCTTTGCGCAGTCCTCTGGCGCGCAGCGCGTGGATGAGGGTGATGACGATGCGGGCACCGCTGGCGCCTATGGGGTGGCCCAGGGCGCAGGCACCGCCGTTGACGTTGACGTTGTGGTGCGAGAGTTGGAGTTCGTGCATGAGCGCCATGGGGACCACCGCGAAGGCTTCGTTGATTTCCCAAAGGTCTACGTCTTGCACGCTCCATTGGGCTTTGGCCAGCACTTTTTGGACTGCGCCGATAGGGGCCGTGGTGAACCAGTTGGGCGCTTGGGCGTGGCTGGCGTGGGCCGTGATTTGGGCCAGTGGCGTGCAGCCGAGTTGGCGGGCGGTGCTTTCGCGCATGAGGAGCAGGGCGGCGGCACCGTCGCTGATGGAGGAGCTGGAGGCGGCCGTGATGGTGCCGTCTTTTTGGAAGGCGGGGCGCAGGGTGGGGATTTTGTCGAGCTTGATTTTGCCCGGGCTTTCATCGATGTGGATGGTGGTGCTGGTGCCGCGTTGGGTGACGGTGACGGGGGCGATTTCGGCATCAAAGGCGCCATTGTGGATGGCCGCTTGGGCGCGCTGCACGCTGGTGGTGGCAAATGCGTCTTGCTGTGCCCGGCTAAAGCTGTAGTGGGCGGCGCAGTCTTCGCCAAAGTTGCCCATGGAGCGCCCTGGGTTGTAGGCGTCTTCGAGGCCGTCGAACATGAGGTGGTCCAACACGCGGTCGTGGCCGATGCGGATGCCGCTGCGCCCTTTGGGTAGGAGGTGGGGGGCGTTGGTCATGCTTTCCATGCCACCGGCTAGCACCACGTCATGGCTGTGCGCTTTGAGCATGTCGTGCGCGAACATGGCCGCTCGCATGCCCGAGCCGCACATTTTGGAGAGGGTGACCGCGCCCGCGCTGGCGGGCAGGCCGCCTTTGAAGGCGGCTTGGCGTGCAGGGGCCTGGCCTTGCCCTGCCATGAGGCAGTTGCCCATGAGGACTTCGGTGACGAGCTCAGGCGCGATGCCCGCACGTTGTAGCGCCGCTTGGATGGCGATGCCGCCCAGGTCGTGGGCGGCCAGGCTGGCAAAGTCGCCTTGGAAGGCCCCCATGGGGGTGCGGGCGGCACTGGCGATGACGAT
>JBIPME010000475.1:0-2556 GCA_044369275.1 Rhodoferax sp. | reverse complement strand
ATTCACAGTGGGGGCGCAGTTGGAGCATGGATTGGGGGGCGTTTGGGGTTTAGAGGCCAGACAGGCAAGTATCCACGTTGACGATGCGTGCAAAGCGATCGGCCAAGACCAGCTCGGTGCGCAGGGTGATGTCTTGTGCGCTGAATGTTTGGCCCGTGCCTTGGTGCACCATGGGAAAGGTCAACGTGGCTTCGGAAACGAAGTCCACCGCATAGCCCAGGTCAGAGCCCACACGGGCGGTGGTTTCGCAGCATTGCTCGGTGCGCATGCCGCTGATGATGAGGCGCTGCACACCCTGACGGCGCAGCCAGAGGTCGAGCCCGGTGTCGGTGAAGGCGTTGTGCACGTGCTTGTCAAAGCGTGCGGCGGGTTGGGGCGGCAACCAGTCCATGGGCTTGACCAGCCCCGAGGCGGCAGAAAAAGGACCCTCCTGCCCCACATGGTAGATGTGCACCACGGGAACCTGCGCTGCGCGGCACCCCGCCTCCAGCCGCAGCAGCGCGTGTTGAAAGACTTCGGTCGCACCGAGTTCCCAAAACGGCATGTGCATAAAGGATTGCTGAACGTCGATGATCAGCAGGGCAGATCGGGGCGGTAGGGATGCGTGGGTCATAGCGGGTCTGGGCGAAGGTTGAACAGGGTTCTATTGTGGGAACTCCGTACCGATATGGACAGAGCGGAGCAGGACGAAAACAGGACGAAAAAAGACATGCAAGCTGAAAATTGCTGTGCGGGCCAACGGGCTTGCACAGCCAAGCAGCCCTTACGGTGTAGGCTGTGTATTGCAGCGTTGTGCATTCTGCGTTTGGAATGTGGAATGTGGAATTTGGAGTTACAGGCATTCATTGCGATGTTGAACGCACTGAAAACGAGGAGAGAATGCCAATTTAATCAGGAGGCTTCATCATGGATGGATTGCAGCAATCGTGGGACCGCTGGTGGACCGCGCTGGGTGGTACTGGCCAGGGCCATGCGCTGATGGCGCAGTTGGTGGCAGCGTATCAGGAGCCACAGCGCCACTACCACACGCTACAGCACCTCAGGGAGTGCTTAGACTGCTTGAATCGGTACAGGCATTTGGCGCAATGGCCGCACGAGATTGAAGCGGCGCTGTGGTTTCACGATGCGGTGTACAACGTCCGTGCCAGTGACAACGAAGCCCGAAGCGCAGCCTGGGCGGGGGGCGCTTTGCAAGAAGCAGGCGTGGCTCCAGAGCAGATTGCACGCATCCAAAGTCACATTGACGCGACCTGCCATTCGGCCTTGCCCCAAGGGCTTGACCAGCAGTTGCTGGTGGATGTGGACCTGGGCATTTTGGCAGCCGATGCCGAACGCTTTGAAGAATATGAGACGCAAGTGCGCGCAGAGTACCAATGGGTGCCGCGTTTTATTTTCAAGAAAAAACGGCGCGAAATATTGCAAACTTTTCTTGCGCGCGCCACCATTTACAGCACAGCCGAGGTAAAGCGTGATCTGGAGCACCGTGCGCGGGCCAATTTGCTGGCATCGTTGAAAAGGTGATTTCCCCATAGGCAAGCATTCAGGCATGCATTCGGGCATGTATTTGCATGCCTGCAATCCCCCTGCACTCCACTCTCTTGTGGTGCGTGGCGCGTGTTGCGGTCTAGGCAGATGCATCCGAATGGTGTGCCTGCACCCCTGGCACCCAGACCGTCCTTACGGCGTAGCCTGTGCAGGCATCAGGCTGTGCAAATGCGCGATGGCGCTGCGTGCGCTGGCTTGCACAATTTCGGGAGCCAATTGCGCACGCAGCAGTACAAAAAACCCCATGAACAGCGTCGCTAAAAAATAGCCTTCTTGCAAGGTGTTTGCTTCGGCACGCAATTGCCCAAGGGCGCGGGCGTTGTTCAGGCCGTGGGTAAAGGCTTTCGCAATGCGCTCTACGTAGTCAGTGACAAAGCTTTGGCTTGCGCGGTCATGCGGCCCGCGTTCCGTGGCGTTGTTGCAAATGAAGCAGCCCCGCTCCGAGCCAGGCAGGCAGGCGGCTTGGGAAAAGTCGTGGATCAGGGTTTCAATCTGCGCCAGGCCCGCGTCGGCGGCCTCTAGCGCACGGAAGTTGTTGCCCACCACGTCTTGCGCGTACAAGTCCAGTGCGGCTTCGTACAAGGCTTGTTTGTTGCCGAATTCGGCATACAGGCTAAATCGGTTGACCCCCATGGAGTCCACCAAGGCTTGCGTTGACGTGCCATGGTAGCCATGCAGCCAAAACAGCGCCATCGCCTTGCGGGCGATGGTTTCGCGGTCGTAGGTTTTATTACGGCCCATACAAAGTTTGCATTGTGATGAATCCCTTATTCAAGCCAGGATGATAGCCAACTGTTCATTTTGAAATAATCTGTTGTTGAAAAATTTTAAAACACGTCAGGGTCATTGGGCCTTGGTCAGCGGCGGAACTTCGGGCATTGGTGTCGCATTGGGCACGCAAACGGCCCGTTGCCGTACCCGGGCCGTGCGCTCAAAATCTGCACGCAAAGCAGCTAAAGCCATGCTAAACAAACACAAGGCAAAGACCCATGAAATTGATAAATTGTCTAT
>JBIPME010000499.1:0-2558 GCA_044369275.1 Rhodoferax sp. | reverse complement strand
GTATTCCCGTCCTTTGTGATCGGACCCATACTCATCTTGGTCTTCTCCATTTGGCTCAACCTCTTGCCCAGCGGTGGCTGGGACGACTTCTCCTGGCGCTACATGGTGCTGCCCGTGGCCCTGCTCACCTTTTTAGAAACCGCCAAAATCGCCCGCGTCACCCGCGCCAGCATGCTCGAAGTGCTGCACAGCCACTTCATCCGCACCGCCCACGCCAAAGGCCTGCCCCTGCGCACCATCGTGCTGCGCCACGCCATGCGCCCGGCCCTGCTGCCCGTGGTCTCGCTGCTCGGCCCCATGGCCATCTCCACCATCACCTCGGCGGTCGTCACCGAATCCGTCTTCCTGCTGCCGGGCTTGGGCAAACTCATCGTCAACGGCGCCAGCAACCGCGACTACACCCTGGTGCTGGGCTTGGTCGTGCTGGTCACCGTGCTGTCCGTTTTATTCAACCTTTTGGTGGACCTGACCTATGCTTTCCTCGACCCCAAAATCCGCTACTAAGCCCCCCAACCCCACGGACCCACAACGCGCGCCCGGCTGGAACCCCTGGCGCCACCGCGCCAAGCCCCTGCCATCCCCCAACCCACTTGCGCCACGCAGCCTCTGGCGCGATGCACGCCGGCGCTTCATGCGCAACCGCGCAGCCGTCTTCAGCCTGCTGCTCCTAGGCTGCATCACCCTGGCCTGCATCATCGGCCCCGCGCTCTTGCCCCACAGCTTTGACAGCGCCGACTGGAACGCCATGAGCCAGCCCCCCACCTGGCAGGCGCTGCACTGGTTTGGCACCGACGAGTCCGGGCGCGACCTGCTGGTGCGCTGCCTCATGGGCGGGCGCATCTCGCTGCTGGTGGGTTTGCTGGCCACCCTGTGCTCGGTGAGCTTGGGCATTCTCTGGGGGGCTACCGCAGGCTTTTTGGGTGGGCGTGTGGACGCTTTCATGATGCGCTTTGTCGACATGATGTACGCCGTGCCCTACCTGCTCATCGCCATCCTCTTGGTCACCCTGCTCGGGCGCGACTTTTACCTCGTGGTGCTGGTCATTACGCTGTTTTCTTGGATGGACATGGCCATGGTGGTGCGCGGCCAAACACTCACCCTGCGTTCGCGCGAATTCATCGACGCCGCTCGCGCTCTGGGCGTGACGCGCTGGCGCACCATCGCCCACCACATCGTGCCCAACCTGCTGGGCATCGTCATCATCTACACCACCATCACCATTCCCGGCGTCATCCTCACCGAATCGGTGCTCTCTTTCCTGGGCCTGGGCATCCAAGAGCCCATGACCAGCTGGGGCGTGCTGGTGCACGATGGCACCGCCGTCATGCAAATCTCGCCTTGGATGTTGCTGTTCCCCGCCGCGCTGCTGTGCACCACGCTGTACTGCTTTAACTACATCGGCGACGGCCTGCGTGACGCACTCGACCCCAAAGACCGCTAAATCCCTGCCCCGCTAAACCACTGAACCGCCCTGCACCCTAAAAACAACCCATCCCAAGGCACCACCCCATGCCCGTTTTAGAACTCCGCAACCTCTGTGTGCAATTCGACACCCCAGACGCCCGCGTACACGCCGTCAACGATTTGAGCTTTAGCCTGCATGCGGGCCAAACGCTGGGCATCGTCGGCGAAAGCGGCTCGGGCAAAAGCCAAGGCATGCTCGCCCTGATGGGCCTGCTGGCTAAAAACGGCCACGCCAGCGGCCAAGCCCTGTACCAAGGCCGCAATTTGCTGGAGCTGCCCCGCGCCGCGCTCAACCGCATCCGGGGCAACCGCATCGCCATGGTGTTTCAAGACGCCATGACTTCGCTCAACCCTTACCTCACGCTGGAGCGCCAGCTCAGCGAGGTGCTGCAACAGCACCAAAACCTCACGCGCAGCGCCGCACGCACGCGCACTTTGCAGATGCTCGAGGCCGTCAAAATCCCCGAAGCTGACCAACGCATGCACCTGTACCCGCACGAGTTCTCTGGCGGCATGCGCCAACGCGCCATGATCGCCATGGCGCTGCTGTGCGCCCCCGAAATCCTGATTGCCGACGAGCCCACCACCGCGCTGGATGTCACCGTGCAAGCCCAAACCATGGCGCTGCTGCGTGCGCTGCAGCAGCAGCTGGGCACGGCCATCATCCTAATTACGCACGATTTGGGCGTGATCGCCGGTCTGTGCGACCAGGTGCTGGTGATGTACGGCGGCAGCGTCATGGAGCAAAGCAGCGTGCAGCAACTCTTTCAAAATCCCAGCCACCCCTACACCGTGGGCCTGCTGCACGCCGTGCCCCGTTTAGACGGCCACAGCGCCACGCTGCACGCTATTCCCGGCGAGCCCCCCAACTTGGCCCAGCCCCCGCAGGGCTGCCCTTTTGCCCCGCGCTGCGCCTTGGTGCTGCCGCAGTGCCACAGCACCACACCGCCGTTAGAACGCAATAGCGCCGGTGGCCTGCGTGCCTGCCACCAGAGCGAGGCCGCTGTGCACGCGCTGTTCAGCGCTGGTGCGGCACAAAGCAGCCAAGTCCAATGAGGCACCTGCGCCTCAACGCCCTTGACTAAAAACCACCG
>JBIPME010000474.1:0-2561 GCA_044369275.1 Rhodoferax sp. | reverse complement strand
GCCCTGCTCTCGGCAGTGCCCGAGCCCGATCCGAACCTAGAGGCGCGCCGCCCGCGCATTGTGCTCACCGGCGATGTGCCTTCGCCCTCCAACCCGCCGCCGGGCTGCGCCTTTAGCACGCGCTGCCCGCAAGTGATGGCGCAATGCCGCGTGCAGGCACCCGTGCTGCGCCAGCTCGAGCCCGGGCGTCAAGTGGCTTGCCATTTGTATGCCAGTGAGGTGGGCACGGGCCTGAGTGGCACGGCCCTGAGCGCTACGGCCCATGCGGCGGGTGCGGCCCATGCCGCTTGAACCTTTTTTAGATTACCCAACCCTCTCAAACCAAAGGAGAACTTCTTGAAAAAAACCTACAGCCTTATTGCTTTGGGCGCGCTGATGGCGCTCTCACAGGCCAGCTTTGCGCAGCGTGGTGCGAGTGGGCACGTTAACGTGATCTATTGGCAAGCGCCCTCAACCCTGAACCCCTACCTGACCAGCGGCACCAAGGACACGGAAAGCGCCTCCTTGGTTTTGGAGCCTTTGCTGCGCTTCAATGAAAAAGGCGAGATGGTTCCCTTTCTCGCCGCCGAAGTGCCCACCGTGGCCAATGGCGGTTTTTCTGCCGACTTCAAAACCATTACCTACAAGCTGAAAAAAGGCGTGAAGTGGTCAGACGGCACCGCCTTTACCGCCCAGGACGTGGTCTTTACCTACGAATACTGCACCGGCATCAAAGGCTGCGCCAAGTCCAACACCTTTACCACTGTAGACAAAATGGTGGCGGTGGACCCCCTGACCGTGCGCATCAACTTCAAAACACCCAAGCCCTACCCTTACGACGTGCTCAACGGCTTTACCACCCCCATTTTGCAAAAAGCCCAGTTCAAAGACTGCTTGGGCGACAAGGCCCCGAGCTGCACCCAGCAAAACTTCAACCCCATTGGCACAGGCCCCTTCATGGTGAAGGAATTCCGCCCCAATGACGTCATTCAAATGGTGGCCAACCCCCACTTCCGTGATCCTAAAAAACCCGCTTTTGCCACCCTCACGCTCAAAGGCGGGGGCGACGCGGCCGCAGCAGGCCGTGCGGTGCTAGAGACGGGTGAGTTTGACTACGCTTGGAACATGCAACTCGCCCCCGACGTCTTGGCCAAAATGGTCAAAGGCGGCAAAGGCAAAACGGTTTCTTCTTTCGGCACGCTGGTGGAGCGCATTGAGATGAACCTTACCGACCCTTCGGCCAAGCATGGCGAGTGGCGTTCGACGACCAAGCACCCCCATCCGTTCTTGACCGATTTGCGTGTGCGCAAAGCCTTGTCGATGGCCATTGACCGCAATTTGTTGGTCGAAATCGGCTATGGCCCTGCGGGCCGCGCCACCTGCAACATCGTGCCCGCGCCTGCGGTTTTTGCCTCGAACAACACCGACTGTATTAAGCAAGACATGGCGGGTGCCAAAGCGCTGCTAGAGCAAGCGGGTTGGAAAGTGGGCGCCGATGGCGTGCGGGCCAAAGACGGCGTCAAAATGGAAATGCTGTTCCAAAGCTCCACCAATGCGGTGCGCCAAAACTTCCAAACGCTCATCAAACAATGGTGGACCGAGCTGGGCCTGAAAGTGGAGCTGCGCAACATCTCTGGGTCGGTGTTTTTTGGGGGCGACCCAGGCTCGCCCGATACCTTCCAGAAGTTCTATGCCGATGTGGAGATGTACGCCAACAACTTTGACGGCACCGACCCCGAGAACTACCTGGCAGAACATGTGTGCGACAAAATCCCACGCCCTGAGACGCAGTGGCAAGGCACCAATATGAACCGTTTCTGCAACCCCGAGTTTGACAAGCTGGTTAAACAACTCAGTGCCACCGCAGGCACCGACAAGCGCGCTGTGTTGGCCAAACGCCTTAACGACATGCTGACCAAAGACAGCTACGTCATGGTGCCCTTGGTGGACCGGGGCCGTGTTTCTGCCCATGCCAACAGCTTAGGCGGTGTTCGCCTGAACACCTGGGACAGCGAGTTGTGGAATGCCGCAGATTGGTTCCGCATCAAATAAGCGAGTTGAAAAAAACGGTTTGAAACAAACGTTTTTAAATCAACGGGTTGCACCAACCCGTTGATTCGCTCTCTCTACCCTTGTTGGATTTTGCAGCCCCGAGGGGCTGCCCCTAGTTTTCGATTGCAACGCGCATGTTTACCTACACCCTTCGACGTCTGCTGATCGCCCTGCCTACAGTGCTGCTGATCAGCTTGGTCATTTTTATGCTGCTCGAACTCGCGCCCGGTGACCCCATGGCCGATGTTCCCCTGACGGTGCCACCCGAGGTCAAAGCCAAAATGCGCGAGGCCTTGGGCTTAGACCAGCCCGCCGCCGTGCGCTACGTGCTGTGGCTCAAGCAAATTTTTTGGGTTGAGCCTTTGCACTTGGTGGACCATTGGTTTGGCACCGCCTACGCCGCCGACATGCAGCGCGTGCTCTCATGGCAAACCCGCAGCCCCGTGACCGAGCTGATTTTGCAACGCTTACCGCAAACCCTGTGGGTGGTGGGCATGGGCTATTTGGTGGGTGTGGCGCTGGCCTTGCCA
>JBIPME010000473.1:0-2565 GCA_044369275.1 Rhodoferax sp. | reverse complement strand
CCCGCGCTCACTGTCAGTCAGCGTTGCATTCCAAAGCCCCACCGCCAAAAGCCCAATCGAAATAAAAAGCGAAAGCCAGCACAAACCATAATAAATCGCCGTAACAGGAATGTATTCAAGCCGATCACGCACCGACTTTTGCAAAGACACCGCAGAAAACAGCCCGTACATCAAAAGAGTGAAGTAATAACCTCGCTCATTCAATGCCATCGCGCTGTTCGCCAAACCCCAAAGATAGACCACAGCCCCCACAGCCAAAGCGGCCCATGAAGCGGCTATAAATGCCCCGGTAGGGCGATGAAGATGAGTTGCCATAAGTTCTCTTGGTTAGTTGTGAAGAATATTTATATTTTTCAGATTCTATAACGCGATTTAGCATAAATGAATACCAAATTGACGCAGCCACGCTAAGCAATCCGAATCCATGAAACGTGCCGCAATTACGGCTGCGCGCTTGGGCGATGCGGGGCTGCCAGCTATTCACGCGATCCAGCCATGGCGGCCCGTGCCGCTTGCACCAAAAAGCCGCTGCGGGTAGCGCCGTGGCTGCGGGCATATTGGTCAATCGCATGCACCAGCCCCGCCGGAATCGAAATATTGATGCGCATGGGCTTTTGACTAGACCGCACTTCTAGACGCGACACATCCACCTCCACCAACATCCCGCCTGCGCCGCGCTGCCTCGTAAGCGCCCCCCATGTTCACAGGGCGCCCTGCGCGATCAAGGCTGGGACTTGGGCACTGTGCTGTAAACAAAGTCATTCACCACGTCGTCGCGAATGCTGTGATTGGCCCATTCGCCAAAGCCGTATGCCTTGTAACGCGGCATGTACTGCAATACGTAGCGCTGTGTCACGGTTTTGCGGGAAATTCCCTCGCCTTTGGCGATGACTTCGAGGTCTTTAAAGCCCTTGGTGCCGCTGTTGAGCACTTTGAGCGTGAATTTGGCTTTGGCACAGGCATAGTCTGTCTGCTCACTGATGTCAAATTCACCGGAGTCGTCTTGCGGGTCGCCTTGCTGGTCGTCTTCTGGGTCGTCTTCGCTGTTGGCATCTTCTTGCTTGCGTTTTTGGGCCTCGCGCTCTTGCTGGCCTAGGCGAATTTCTTCCTCAAAATTCAAGCATGCTTGCAAGTCATCAAAACTGCTAGCGAGGGAGAAAACTTTTTTGATGTCGTTGTTGATGACCGCAAAATAATGGGTTGTATCGGCGGTGGCAACGCTCAAGCTGGGCGATTTGTCGGACAAGGCCAAGAAGCTGAGGTGGGAGGCATCGATCTGCGCAGGGCCGTCCAACGTGACACTTTGGCGTGCGAAATTCACCCAATTGCCTTTTTCTTTTTTCCTTAGCATCACAGCGACTTTGCGGGTGGTGTCGCTTTCATCGACCAGCATCTCGCGGGTGCCCACCCGTGCCAGCTCGTCAGCGTCAATTTCTTTTTTCTCTAACTTGGCGCTGACTTCAGGGCGGAGTTTTTGCACGGTAAAAACCAAGATTTGCTGCTTGGCATTGTCAAATTCTTTGCTCTGGACCATTTGTACCAAGCTGTACTGGATGGAGGTTTGCCCGTGGTCGGTGTCAACATAGCGCACCACTGCGCCAAGGCGGGTGGCAGTGCCCTCCAAGGCCTGCGCCAGCATGACGGTGCCCGGATCTTGGTCAGATTTTGAAAAATACTTGGAAATCAATGCAATACCCAAGGCCAACAGGCTCACCACAGCGACGGCGATTAAGGATGTTTTTATCGTTTTGGTTAGTTTTAAACTCATACAATTTTGGTTTTGAATTTGGTTTTAGAAGGTGATTTTTTTAATTTTGAGGGCAAGGAATTCAGCGCGGTGTGCTCCATCTCATTTCAAGACGCACACAATGCAGTAGGCCGCATCAAACACAAGGGCCGTTATTCTATCGCGCATAAATCGCCAAAATTTTGCAGCTTCATTGATTGCAAGCAATGTACTGCGCAAGCAAGCATTAAGGCATCATTGCGCCATGCCAACGCCTTCATTGAACTTAGATCAATTGCGCCGCTACGCCGTGGCCCGCAGCCTGTTTGCGCCCACAACCTTGCCCAAGGCGATGCAGCGGCTTGGCTTTGTGCAGGCGGACCCCTTGCGTGCGCCGGCACGCGCGCAGGACTTGACCTTGCGCCACCGGGTTGCGGGGTACAGGGCGGGGGACTTGGAGGCGGCCTATGCGCAACTGGCGGTTGAAGAAGATTTCTTTGTGAACTACGGGTTTGTGCAGCGCCACATACACCACCTGATGCACCCGCGCACGCCGCGCACCGTATGGCCCGCCAGTCGCTTAAAGCAGGCCCAAGAGGTGCTGGCTTTTGTGCGCGAGCGGGGCATCGTGCGGCCTGCGCAGGTAGATGCGCAGTTTGACCATGGCAGCGTGACCAACTGGTTTGGCGGCAATAGCAAGGCCAGTACGCAATTGCTCGAAGGCATGCACTACCGGGGCATGTTGCGCGTGGCCCAGCGCGAAGGCGGGCAGCGCCTGTACGCCGTGCGCGAACACCAGCCCAGTGCGCTGGGCAGTGAAGCCATCATGGACGCGCTGG
>JBIPME010000472.1:0-2569 GCA_044369275.1 Rhodoferax sp. | reverse complement strand
TCAATTTTGCGGGCCACCTCGGTTTCCAGCTGGGCCGGGGCCGCGCCGGGCAGGGAGGCGCTGACCGTGATGTTGGGCAGCTCCAAATCGGGAAACTGCTGCACTTTCATGGACTGGAACGAGAGCATGCCGGCAAACGTCAGCATGACAAACAGCATGGCGGCAGGGATGGGATTTTTAATCGACCAAGCGGAGATATTCATGGCCTGCTTTCGGTTAAGGCTTGGCCGCAGCCGCGCTGGGCGCTGCGGGGCGGGCTGCTTTGGCGGCAGATGCAGGCGCTGGTGTGGCTGGCGATGAGGCAGGCGCGGCCGACGTTGGCGCGGTGCCAGCGCCGGGCGTTGGCACCACGCGCACCGTGTCGCCGTCGCTTAAAAAGCCGCCGCCGTTGGCGACCACGCGGTCTTGGGGGGCAATGCCGCTGCGCACTTCGATGAAGGTGCCCAGTTGGCGGCCCGTCTCCACCTTGTGCTGGCTGACGCGGTTGTTGGCATCCAGGCGCATCACGTAGCTAAAACCATCGCGCAGCAACACCGCAGAGAGCGGCAGCGTCAGTGCGTTGGAGTTGCCCAGCAGCAAAGTGCCACGGGCGTACATGCCGGGTTTGAAGTGCTGGTGCAGGCCCGCGCCGCTGCCCCCCGCCGCCCCGGGCAGCAAGTCCACCATGACCAAAGCGTTGCGCGTGAGCGGGTCCACCGTGGGCGCTAGCATGCGCACCCGGCCTTTGGCTTGGGTCCCATCGGGCGCGGTGAGTAGCACGGGCGTGCCCACGCTCACGCGGCTGAGCTCGGGCGCGGTCACTTCGGCGCGCCACTCCAAGCGGCCTTGGCGAATCAGCTTGAACAAATCGGTGCCAGGCCCCACCACGGCCCCGACCGTGGCACTGCGCGCACTCACAATGCCGCTGTCGGGGGCGCGCAGCTCGGTGTGCTGGAGTTGCAGCAGTTGCAAGTCCCACTGCGCTTTGGCCGATTCGCTGCGGGCTTGGGCGGTTTGCTCTTGCGTCAGATACTGGCTTATTTGCTGCGCACTCAAAGCCCCGCTGCCCTGCAAAGCGCGTGCCCGCTCGGCATTGAGCTTGGCCTCGGCCAGCAGCGCTTGCGCCTCTTGCCAACCGGCACGCGCCAAGGCCACTTCGGCCTGCACGGTTTGCGCGTTGAACGTTGCCAAAAGCTGGCCGCGTTGCACGCTCTGGCCCACCTCGGCGTCCAGCGTGGCAATGCGCAGCCCGTTCACCTGCGCGCCCACGCTGGCTTCTTGCCAAGCGGCAACGTTGCCATTGGCCACCAGTTGGATCGCCAGTTCGCGTTTTTGCGCCTGCACCACCTGCACCGTCAAGGCCGCTTTGGGGGCATTGGCAGCATTGGCTGCGCCTGGGCCAGGTGCGGGGTTGGCCGCTCGGCTGGCAGACCAAGTTGCCAAGCCCAGCAAAACGGCGGCGGCCACTACCGCGCTGTGCCGTGCCCACGCGGGCAGGGTGCGCAGGGAGTTTGACAAGGTGCCCAGTTTTTGCCGAAAAGAACAGAGCTGACTCTTCGGCCTTTGGAAATCTAGCTAACTCACGCAAGTTACACTGATAGACTACCAACTGAAAACACAATATTTAGGCAGTCATGAGTGCATTAACAGAAATCCTAGACACCTTTCGCACAGCATCACAGTCCGAGCGCGAAAAAGGTGCCTATTTTGAAAATCTAGTCAAGGTCTATCTTCAGAATGAGCCTGTCTATAAAGACATGTTCAATGGCAAAGTTTTCCTTTGGGAGGAATGGCGCAGATATTGGATGAGTCTGGGTCACAAAGACCCGCAGGCGGATGCCGGTATTGATCTGGTTGCCGTTGAGGACACCAAAGACCATCCGCGCATCTTCGCAATTCAAGCCAAGTTCTATGCCGAAGACTCCAAGATTCGCAAGAGCGACGGCATTGATTCATTCCTGAGCGCAATGGGTAAGCAGCCATTCACCAATGGGTTGCTCTTTCTGACCACCTACGAAGCCAGCCACCATGTGAATGCTGCCATCCAGCAGCGCGACAAGCCGGTCAACATCATTGATATGTTCGCCCTGGAAGCCAGCGTGGTCGATTGGGGAGCTACTTTCAAAAAGCAGGCCGTCCAACTCAAGGAAACCAAAGACCTGCGGGACTACCAAAAGACCGCCATTGCCAACGTGATTGAGGGCTTGGGCCATGCTGACAGGGGCAAACTCATCATGGCGTGCGGTACGGGTAAGACCTTCACGTCGCTGCGACTGGCTGAACAAATGGCCGGGGCTGGCGGGCGTGTCCTATTTCTGGTGCCGTCGTTGTCATTGTTGTCGCAGACCCTGACCGAATGGACGCAGGAAACGGCAACACCGATTCACAGTTTCGCGGTTTGCTCTGATAGTGAAATTGGCAAGGGTCGCGACAAGGATGACGACTTTGCGATGCTGGTTCATGAATTGCAGTTCCCGGCAACCACTAATCCCAAATCATTGGCTAATGAGGTGACAAAGCGTCACGACAAAGAACATATGAGCGTGGTGTTTTCTACGTACCACTCCATTGAGGTGATCTCGCAGGCGCA
>JBIPME010000496.1:0-2571 GCA_044369275.1 Rhodoferax sp. | reverse complement strand
CAAGAGCGTCTTCTCGCGCAGCTGCAATCGGCGTGCACGCAGGCACGTGAGGACGAGGCGACCGCCTTGCGCCAAGCTGAAAAATGGCTGCTCAATGGGCAGACGCAAGAAGCCAAGGAATGGTTTTTGGGCTTGGCGCAGCCCAGCGATGCGGCCAAGACCTTGGGCGCATGGGCGCATCTCATGCAGGCCAATGGCATTGCCGAGCAAGCCCAAGCAGGCCCGCTGTCGGTGGTGCAAGCCCAGTGGGCGCAGACGGGCATGCTGTATGAAAAAGCCTTGGATATCAAACCCGGTATGCACGAAGCGGCCCACCAATGGGGCGGTGCGCTGGCCATGCAAGCCCAAACTTTGGCCCATCTGGGCAACTTGCCTGCGGCCCAAGCCAAATGGGCGCAAGCGGCTGAGAATTTCCAAAAGGCTTTGAACGCCAAGCCGGACTTGCATGCAGCCGCGTACGACTGGGGCAATGCATGCGCCAGCCAAGCGCAGGCCTTGGTGGATGTGGGTGCCTTGCCTTTGGCTTTGGCCCAATGGGAACAGGCAGGCACGCTGTATGCAAAAGCCTTGGCGATCAAACCCGACATGCCAGAGGCCGCGTGCCAGTGGGGCTTGGAATGCGCTACCCAAGCGCAAGCCTTGGAGCAAGTGGGCGATCTGGCTGCGGCCCAAGCGTCTTGGGCGCAAGCGGGCCAGCATTTCTCCCAGGCTTTGCAGATGAATCCCGCTATGCACGAAGCCGCACACCACTGGGGCAACGCCTTTGCCAGCGAAGCCCATGGCCTGCTCCAGGCGGGTGATTTGGCTGCAGCCCAAGCCTGCTGGGCGCAAGCAGGCGCGCAATATGCCAAAGCGCTCAAGCTCCAACCCGACGACCACGACAGTGCCCGCAACTGGGGTTTTGCCTTGGCCAGCGAGGCCCAAGCTTTGGCCCAGACCGACGCCTTGCAGGCAGCCCTTGGCAAGTGGGAACACGCCGGGGCGCAGTATGAAAAAGCCTTGGCCATCAAGCCCACGCTGTACGAAGCCGCCTACAACTGGGGTAACGCCTTTGCGGGCGAAGCCCAAGCCTTGGCCCAATCAGGGGATCTGGCACTGGCCCAAAGCAAATGGGTGCAAGCGGGGGCGCGCTATGAAAAAGCCTTGCAGATGAAGCCGGACTTGAACGAAGCCGCCAACAACTGGGGGTTGGCGCTGGTGGGAGAGGCCCAGGCGCTGGTTCAGGCCGGTGCGCTGCCCTTGGCGCAAACCAAATGGGCGCAGGCACACGCGCTGTACGCCCAAGCCCTGGACATTCAACCCAACATGCACGAAGCGGCTTATAACGGAGGCAATGCATTGGCCAACGAGGCGCTGGCCGTGGCCCAAACCGGTGATGTGGCCGCAGCCCAAACCTGCTGGGAGCAAGCCGGGGCGCAGTACGCGCAGGCTTTGCGCATCAAGCCCGATTTGCATGCGGCAGCAAACAACTGGGGCTTGGCACTGGCCAGCGAAGCCCAGGCCTTGGTCCAAGCCGATGCACTGCCCCATGCGCAAGCCAAATGGGCCCAAGCGGGCACCCGCTATGCGCAGACACTGGGCATCAAACCCGACGAATACGAGGCCGCCTACAACTGGGGCGTGGCACTCGCAGCGGAGGCACTGGCCTTGGCCCAGGCCAACGAACTGGCGGTGGCGCATGCCAAGTGGGTGCAATCGGGCACGCGCTACGCCCAGGCGCTGGGCATCAACCCCGCATTGCACGATGCCGCCTACAACTGGGGCGTGGTACTGGCCAGCGAGGCCCAGGCCTACGCCCAATCGGGCGAGTTAGCCGCAGCCTTTGCAAAATGGGCGCAAGCGGGCGTGCAATACGAAAAAGCCTTGGCGATCAACCCCGACTTGCATGACGCCGCCTACAACTGGGGTGTGGCATTGGCCAGCGAGGCCCAAACCTTGGCCCGCAGCAGCGACCTGCCTGCGACCCAAGCCAAGTGGGCACAAGCCGGGGCGCAATTTGAGAAAACACTGAGAATCAAGCCCGACAAGCATGCTGCCGCCAGCAACTGGGGTGTCGCCCTTGCAAGCCAAGCCAACGCCTTGGCCGAAGCGGGCGAATTGGAACAGGCCCGCGAAAAATGGGCACAAGCCAGCGCACGGTTTGAAAATGCGTTGCACATCAAACCCGACCTGCACGATGCCGTTTACAACTGGGCATCTGCCTTGGCTGCCCAGGCCCAAGCTTTGGTCAAGGCCGGTAGCCTGCCTGCGGCCCAAACCCTGTGGGACCAGGCGCAGTCCCTGTTTGCGCAGCATGTGCAGGACTGGCCGCAAGCCGAGGGCCTGTTGGCCTACAACTGGGCTTGCCTGTACGGCCAGCAGGGCTTGGCTGCACCGTGCGTGGCGCAATTGGAAAAAAGCCGCTTGGCGAATAAATTGCCTGACAGCAGGCATTTGCAACAAGACGTTGACTTGGAGCCAGCCTTTCACTCCGCCGAGTTTCAGGCCTGGTGGGCGCAGCACTTTGCGCAAGAAAGCACCGCGTAAGCGGCACCTTCATTCGGTGGCCTTATTCGGCCAGAGCGAGCTTGG
>JBIPME010000471.1:0-2571 GCA_044369275.1 Rhodoferax sp. | reverse complement strand
AGGCTACCTGCAACGCCTGCGCGAGATTTGCACCGCCAACCAAATTTTGTTGATTTTTGACGAGGTGATTACCGGTTTTGGCCGCATGGGCGCGTACACCGGTGCCAGCGCGTTTGGCGTGACACCCGACATTTTGAACATGGCCAAACAAATTACCAACGGTGCCCAGCCGCTGGGCGCGGTGATTGCCAAAAAAGACATTTACGACACCTTCATGGCCGCAGGCGGCCCCGCCTACATGCTGGAGATGCCGCACGGCTACACCTACTCGGCCCACCCGGTTGCCTGCGCAGCGGGCATTGCGGCGCTGGACATTTTGGTGCGTGACAACATGGTTGAGCGCGTGGCCGCGATTGCGCCGTACTTTGAGTCCGCAGTGCACAGCCTGCGCGGTGCCAAACACGTCACCGACATCCGCAATTTGGGCTTGGCCGCAGGCCTGACCATTGCCGCCGTGCCCGGCGAGCCCGCCAAACGCCCCTACGAAATCGCCATGAAGTGCCTGGCCAAGGGCTTTTACGTGCGCTACGGTGGCGACACCATCCAACTCGCGCCGCCTTTCATCACCGAAAAAGCCGAGATCGACAGCCTTGTCAACGCTCTGGGAGAAGCCCTGAACGCGACGGACTAATTGCACCCGGTACATGGCGGCGGCGCTGCGCGTAAACCTTGTAACGCGCAAGCCCCGCCCACCCACACTTTTACCTACACTGCTCCCCACATTCCTTCCCACATCACTTTCCCGAACCCGTCAAAACGGTTTTAACTTCTAGAAAATCAGACCCTCTATGTCCACCCTACCCACCATTGGCCACCTCATTAACGGCCAGCACGTCACCACCGGCGAACGCGCCCAAAACGTGTACAACCCCGCCACGGGCCAAGCTGAAAAGCGCGTGCTCTTGGCCGACCAAGCCACGGTTGAGCAAGCCATTGCCAACGCACAGGCGGCCTTTCCCGCTTGGCGCAACACGCCGCCCCTCAAGCGCGCCCGCGTGATGAGCAACCTCAAAGTGCTGTTAGAAAAACACGCCGACGAGCTGTGCAGCCTGATCACCGCCGAGCATGGCAAAGTCTTGAGCGATGCCATGGGTGAATTGCAGCGCGGCATTGAAAATGTGGAATACGCCAGCTACGCCCCCGAACTCCTCAAAGGCGAGCACAGCAAAAACGTAGGCCCCGCCATCGACTCCTGGAGCGAATTCCAAGCCCTGGGCGTGACCGCGGGCATTACCCCCTTCAACTTCCCCGCCATGGTGCCGCTGTGGATGTGGCCCATGGCCATTGCCTGCGGCAATACCTTCATCCTCAAGCCCTCGGAGCGCGACCCCTCAAGCACCCTGCGCATTGCCGAGCTGGCTTTGGAGGCGGGCTTGCCTGCGGGCGTGCTCAACGTGGTCAACGGGGACAAAGTGGCGGTGGACACGCTGCTGCGCGACCCCCGCGTCAAAGCCATCAGCTTTGTGGGCTCCACGCCGATTGCCGAATACATCTACGCCGAAGGCTGCAAACACGGCAAACGCATCCAAGCCTTGGGCGGTGCCAAAAACCACGCCGTGCTCATGCCCGATGCCGATGTGCCCAACGCGGTCAACGCCCTGATGGGGGCTGCGTTTGGCTCCTGCGGCGAGCGCTGCATGGCCATTCCGCTGGTGGTGGCCGTCGGCGACGAGACCGCTGAGGCGGTGATTGCCGGTTTGAAAACCGAAATTGCCAAAATGAACGTCGGCCCCGGCACCGACCCCAAAAGCGATATGGGCCCCTTGGTGACCCAAGCCCACTTTGAAAAAGTCAAAGCCTATGTGGACCAGGGCGTGGCCGAAGGTGCCACCCTCTTGGTCGATGGCCGCACCACCCGCGTGGCCGGCCACGAAGCGGGCTATTTCTTAGGCGCCTGCCTGTTTGACAACGTGCGCCCCGGCATGAAGATTTACCAAGAAGAGATTTTTGGCCCCGTGCTCGGCGTGGTGCGGGTTAAAACCTTGCAAGAAGCCATGGACTTGATCGATGCGCACGAGTACGGCAATGGCACTTGCATCTTCACCCGCGACGGCGAAGCCGCCCGCTACTTCACCGACAACATTCTGGTCGGCATGGTCGGTGTGAACGTGCCCTTGCCCGTGCCCGTGGCCTACCACTCGTTTGGCGGCTGGAAGCGCTCTTTGTTTGGCGATTTGCACGCCTACGGCCCCGATTCGGTGCGCTTTTACACCAAGCGCAAAACCATCACCCAACGCTGGCCCTCAGCGGGCGTGCGTGAAGGCACCGTTTTTAGCTTTCCTAGCAACCGCTAAGACGCTTTCCAAGCGCTAGGAGCCTGTCGGACTTGCGGCGTCGAAGCGAAATTCGGCCCCGGCGAGGACAGTTTTTGCCGGATTTGCAGCCCCATAGCTCTGCTATGGGGCAAAAAGACGGTGGAAAATGGACCGCTGCGGTTGAATTGCAGCCTGCGCATCCGCAAGTCCGACTAATTTCATTATTTCCAGGAAAGCAAACGCAAAAAATACAAAACCCTTGTTAATATAAAAATCTATGCAATGGTGCATATATTTTTAACAAGAGGAACCTATG
>JBIPME010000470.1:0-2572 GCA_044369275.1 Rhodoferax sp. | reverse complement strand
GGCAACGGTCTTGGCTTGGCGTTACGTGCCAGGGCGTCGCGCTGGCGTGGCGCAGAGTATGTGGTTGGATGTGGCGATTAATTTTGTACTTGAATAGTTGTTACTTTTTTTAGGTGCAACTTTTTAACCCATAGAAGCCTATTGGCTTTCAGCGCATACGCTTTTACTGCGCCAAGTTTGTGAACCAGTTTTGTATATCGGTTTTGTGAATCAGTTTTGCTTGGGATTGCAACCGAGTGTCTATACTGCTTGCATGAATCTCACAGACTTACGCAAAAGTTACGAAAAAGCCGAACTCAATGAAAACGCTTCGCATGCGGACCCATTGCAGCAATTTGATCAATGGCTCACTGAGGCAATCGCCGCTGAGCTGCCTGAACCCAATGCCATGACCTTGGCCACGGTTTCCAGTGACTTGCGTCCTAGTACCCGGATAGTTTTGATCAAGGGATACGATGCCCGAGGTGTTGTTTGGTATACCAATTACGATAGCCGCAAAGGCCAAGAATTGGCGGGCAATCCTTGGGCCGCTTTGCAGTTTCATTGGGTCGAGCTTGAGCGTGTCGTGCGTATTGAGGGGATGGTGGAGAAAGTCAGCGCGCAGGAGAGTGATGCTTATTTTCAGAGCAGACCGCTTGATTCACGCATTGGTGCCTGGGCTTCGCCGCAAAGCCAGGTGATTGCTGGACGGGGTGTTTTGGTGGCCAATGCAGCCCAATATGCCGCAAAATTTATGCTTCAACCACCTAGGCCTGCACACTGGGGTGGCTACCGTTTAATCCCGCAGGAATGGCAGTTTTGGCAGGGGCGCAAGAGCCGCCTGCATGACCGTTTGCGCTACAGACGTGATGCGGCCGCCTCGCCCCACTGGCTGCGAGAGCGGTTAGCGCCCTAGGGGCTTTGAAGGGCTTTGGCAGCGCAGGTCCGTGAAGCCCCCTAGGTGCTGGAATCAGGGCTTCTCTCAGCCAGACGCGCATGCCAAGGGGGACGCAAACGGTTTATGCGGCTTTGGCCAAGAGGGCCAGTTTGGCTGCGGCGTACTCTGCTTTGAGTTGGGCGATGTAGGCGGCTGCGGGTTGGGTTTTGCTGATGCTGCCTATGCCTTGGCCGCATCCCCAAATGTCTTTCCATGCCTTGGTTTTTTCACCACCAAAATTCATGGCACTGGGGTCGCTTTCTGGAAGCTTTTCGGGGTCCATGCCCGCTGCAAGAATGCTGGGTGCGAGGTAATTGCCGTGTACACCCGTAAAGAGGTTGCTGT
The DNA here is from genome assembly GCA_044369275.1 of Rhodoferax sp. Classification (GTDB taxonomy): domain Bacteria; phylum Pseudomonadota; class Gammaproteobacteria; order Burkholderiales; family Burkholderiaceae_C; genus Allorhodoferax. Next base: position 1,311 of record JBIPME010000470.1, on the reverse strand, counting down.
AGACAATGTCATCGGAGTTGCTCGCTACGATGCATTCTTTGTATGCCGGTGCAGCACGGGCTTCGTCGGTGGCGATGAAGGCGGAGCCGATATAGGCGAAGTCGGCCCCCATGGCTTGGGCCGCCAATACGGCGCTGCCGGTAGCGATGGAGCCACTCAATGCCAACGGGCCATCGAACCACTGGCGAATTTCCTGCACCAATGCGAACGGGCTTTTGACACCGGCATGGCCACCGGCACCCGCGGCCACGGCGATTAAGCCGTCGGCACCTTTTTCGATGGCTTTATGGGCGTGTTTGTTGTTGATGACGTCGTGTAAAACGACCCCGCCGTAGGAGTGGGCGGCAGCGTTGATGTCTTCGCGTGCACCCAAGGAGGTAATGATGATGGGTACTTTGTATTTCACGCAGAGTGCCATGTCATGCGCAAGGCGCTCATTGCTTTTGTGAACAATTTGGTTGATGGCAAAAGGGGCGGCCGGTTGGTCGGGGTGGGCTGCGTTGTGCGCAGCCAGCGCCTGGGTAATTTCAATGAGCCATTCCTCCAGCTGCTCTGCGGGTCGTGCATTGAGCGCGGGCATGGCACCCACCACACCGGCAATGCATTGCGCAATGACAAGCTTGGGGTTGCTGATGATGAACAGCGGTGAACCTATGACGGGAAAGGGCAGGCGATTGAGCGGGGAGGGGAGTTTGGACATGGTTTTCTCTTGAGGGTTGAAGTGACGGGCGTGGTTCAGGTTGCGGTGGGGGTATTTAAAAATGAATCCACCGTGTGGGCAGCGTAATCAGCTGCTCTTTGAGTGCTTCTTGCGCCCCAGCATGGCTACCGAGAATGCCCAATAAGAATGCCAATGCCATGGTTTTCAGTCTCACGGTGATGCCTTGGTAGCGCTCCACAATGTTGGCCTTCCACAATGGGCAAAAACTTAGAAGGCGTCTAAAGACAGCGCTGTAACGCTGTGGGCACCTTCGACAATGCTGTCACGCTGGCTGCTGGTTTTGTTCAAAATATGGTCTGCGTAAAAGCGCGCAGTCGTGATTTTGGCTTGCATAAATGCGGGGTCGTTGCCTGTCTTTTGCAGGGTCTGTGCAACCAGCAGGGCGCGGCCCATTTGCCAACCTGCAACTAGATTGCCCGCCAGCATCAGGTAGGGGACGCTGCCTGCAAAGGCGTGATTAGGTTGTGTTTTGGCGTGGTCGAGCATAAATTGCACAACGTCTAAAAACGCCTTGCGTGCGCTGTGAAGCCGTTGGGCCACGGCGAGTGCATCGGCTGTTCCAGAGCTTTGCAGCTCGCTCTCGGTTTGCG
>JBIPME010000469.1:0-2577 GCA_044369275.1 Rhodoferax sp. | reverse complement strand
CAGGGGAATGCGGTATTGCGCACGCCAGCCCCGGGCCAATTCACCGAGTGCGATCAGCGTGTCGGGCACTTCGATGCGCGCCAAGCCCGCGGGCAAAGCGGCTTCGGGCAGTTGCGCATGGCACAACACCGCCACCGCACCTTGCTGCTGCGCCGCCAACAACAGGGTGTTCGCATCAAAATTTTCACCGCGCAAGGCCACAAACAAGTCGCCCGGCGCGATGCTGCGGGTGTCGCTGTGCACGCGGCGTACCTGCACCTGGCCGTCGCCCACCAAGCGGGCTTGGCTGAGCCACGCCAGGGCGCTGTGCAAGGTCATCATGGGTGGCGGCAGATCGGGTGTCATGGCTTGCGGCGTTGCGTGTGTCGTTGCTTGTGTTGTTGCTTGCGTCATGGCTGCGGCTCCCCGTCCCTGCGCTGGGGCGCTCAGCGTTGAAGCTGTCCCAACGTTGCTGGGGCTGCTGAGGCTGCTGGTGGAGGCGCTGCCAGAGTGGCTGCGCAGCTGCAAGGCTTGCAAGGCGTGGGCGCGGTCGCTGAAAGGGGTTTTTTCGCCCGCGGTGTCTTGGGTGGCCTCATGGCCTTTGCCAGCGAGCAAAATCACGTCATGGGGGCCTGCATTGGCGATGCACTGGGCAATGGCTTGGGCGCGATCGGGTTGCACTTCGGGCTGGGCAGATTGGGCGACTACGGCACGCGTGCCCGGCAAAATTTGCGCAATGATGTCTTGCGGCTTTTCGTGGCGCGGGTTGTCGCTGGTTACCACCACGCGGTCGGCCCATTGCACCGCAGCCGCGCCCATTAAGGGGCGCTTGGAGGCGTCACGGTCGCCGCCGCAGCCAAACACGCACCAGAGTTGCCCACCACGGGCTTGCGCCATAGGCCGCAAGGCGAGCAGCGCTTGGTGCAAAGCGTCTGGGGTGTGGGCATAGTCCACCGCGACCAAGGGCTGGCCCGGCTGGGTCACCAAGTCCATGCGCCCAGGCACGGGGACCAAGCGGCTGCATGCGGCCACGGCCTGCGCCAAGGGCACGCCCAAGCTGCGCATGGCAGCGAGCACGCCCAGCAAGTTGGCCACGTTGTAGGCCCCAATCACCTGGGTATGCAGGGTGTGCACTTGGTCGGCCTCAACCACGTCAAACACCATGCCCGCCTCCACGTAGCGCAAGCCACGGGCCCACAGGCGTGCGGGCGCTTGGCAGGACACGGTCCACACGTCCATGCCCCGGTCGGATGCGGTGTGCGCCAAGCGGGCGGCCAGTTCTGCGCCCTGGGCATCGTCTACATTGACCACCGCCGCCTGCAAACCGGGCCAGGCAAACAGGGCTTGTTTGGCTTGCCAGTAGGCTTGCATGCTGCCGTGGTAGTCCAAATGGTCTTGGGTGAAGTTGGTGAACACGGCGACGCGGATTTGGCAGCCGTCTAGGCGGTGTTCTGCAAGGCCAATGGAGGAGGCCTCTATGGCGCAAACCTCTACACCAGAGCCCGCACCAGAGGATGCACCAGAGCCTACCCCCGCTTGCGCGCCACCTTGAACCCATTCGCGCAGGGTGTGCTGCAACAGCACCGGGTCGGGCGTGGTCAGGCCGGTTGGCACCAAGTCGGTGGCCTGTGCGCCAGACGCCGCGATGCGCCCCACGCCCAAGGTGCCTATGACCCCGCAGCGTTTCGCCCAGGCTGCGGGCAAGGCCGTCAAGGCCTGCGCCAGCCACCAGGCGGTGGAGGTTTTACCGTTGGTGCCCGTGACCGCCACCAGGGACAGGGCGGCGCTGGGGTGGTCGTAAAAATGCGCGGCAATCGCTCCGGTGGCGGCTTTCAAGCCGGCATAGCAAGCGACTTGGGCAGGGGGCTGCGAAGGCTTATGCAAAGGGCTGTGCGCAGGATTCCCAGAATGGGCAGCGGCTTGCGCCAAGGCCTGCGCAAAGTCTGCGGCAAACGCGTCTACGCCTTGGGCTTCGACCAGGCAAGCGCGTGCGCCACGCTGCAAGGCTTGGGCCACAAATTGGCGGCCATCCACGCCGCTGCCGGGCCACGCGATAAAGCCTTCGCCGGGGCCAATGTGGCGGCTGTCGCAGCGCAGGCTGGTGCTGCCATGGTGGCGCAACCACTGGGCGGCTTCTTCGGGGCTGTGGAGTTGCTGCATTAGAAGCTTTCCTCCACCGCAGTGGCCACGATGTCGGGGCGCACGGCCATATCGGGGGGCACGTTGAGCATGCGCAATGTCTGCTGCACGGTTTCGCTAAAGACGGGGGCGGCCACGTCGCCGCCATAGTATTTGCCAGCGCTGGGCTCGTCGACCATCACCGCCACGATGATGCGCGGGCTGTTGATGGGGGCCATGCCGACAAACCAGCTGCGGTATTTGCGCTTGCCGTCGGTGCCGTAGCCCTTGCCCACTTGTTTGTAGGCCGTGCCCGATTTGCCGCCGACCGAGTAGCCCATGGTTTGGGCTTTTTGTGCGGTGCCGCCCGCGCTGGCGGCCAGTTTGAGCATGCTGCGTATGTCTTCGGCCGTCTTGGTGGAAAAGACGCGCACGCCGGGCGCAGGCAGCTCATTTTTCATGAGGGTGGTGGGAATGATT
>JBIPME010000468.1:0-2578 GCA_044369275.1 Rhodoferax sp. | reverse complement strand
GGCACTGAGCGAAGAGCTCATGACCATCCGCTTCACGGCCAAAGCCATTGAAAAACTCTGCGACATGGTGCGCAGCCAAGTCGACGATGTGCGCAAAAAAGAACGTGAACTGCGCCGCATCATCGTCGACAAATGCGGCTACAGCCAAGAAAACTTTATCGCCGACTTTAGTGGCCGCGACAAAAACGGCAACAAAGTCCCAAGCAATTTGCTCAACCTGCAATGGATTGAAAAACAAGCCGCCGCTGGCAAACCATGGAGCGCCATCATGGGGCGCAACATTCCGCCCGTACAAGACATTCAGCAAAAATTGGCGGATCTACAGTCACGCGTTGTCGTACCTTTGGACCAACTCAAAGACATTAACAAACGCATGAACGAGGGTGAATCCTCCTCGCGTGCAGCCAAAAAAGAAATGATCGAGGCCAACCTACGCTTGGTCATTTCCATTGCAAAAAAATACACCAACCGTGGCCTGCAATTCCTGGACCTCATCCAAGAAGGCAATATTGGCTTAATGAAAGCCGTCGACAAATTCGAATACCGCAGGGGTTACAAATTTTCGACCTACGCCACCTGGTGGATTCGCCAAGCCATTACCCGCTCCATTGCAGACCAGGCGCGCACGATCCGCATCCCGGTGCACATGATAGAAACCATCAACAAAATGAACCGGATCAGCCGCCAGCATCTGCAAGAGTTCGGCTTTGAGCCCGATGCCAGCGTGTTAGCTGAAAAGATGGAAATCCCTGAAGACAAAATTCGGAAAATCATGAAAATCGCCAAAGAGCCGATTTCCATGGAAACCCCGATTGGTGACGATGACGACTCGCACTTGGGTGACTTCATTGAAGACAGTGTCAACACTGCCCCTATGGAAGCGGCCATGCAAGCCGGTTTACGCGACGTGGTCAAAGATATCCTCGACAGCCTCACCCCGCGTGAAGCCAAAGTACTGCGCATGCGCTTTGGTATTGAAATGACCAGTGACCACACCCTTGAAGAAGTTGGCAAACAATTTGACGTAACGCGCGAACGCATTCGCCAAATTGAAGCCAAAGCCCTGCGTAAACTCAAACACCCAAGCCGCTCAGACAAGCTACGCAGCTTCACGGACAACATCTGATCGCAGCCTTAACACTGCGATAACTACGCTACGGCCATTTACGCAAATACACGCATGCAGCCCCCAGAAAACGCAGACTCGGCGGGTTGTTTCGTCCTACTAGACGACAACCACGCCAGTGCGGACAAGCCGAGCAGCCGGCTTTACACCCGCTTTGTCAAAGAGTACCTCTGCGAAGACACTGCACAGCTCGACACCCTATGGCAACACATTGACGCAGACCTGAAAAATGGCCTGCATGCCAGCGTCTTTATCGACTACGAATGGGGTGCCAAGCTGCAAGGAACGCAAGCCACACAAGATGTGCCACTGGACCACTCTGCTTTGCGGGTCCTGCTATTTCAAAACTTAGCCTTTTTATCCGCAGCGCAAGTTCACGATTGGCTGCAAGCCCAAGACAATGGTCACGCCAACCCAGGCACGCCTGCGGGAACGCTGGGGTTGATCGCCGACATCAGCGAAGCTGACTTTGCAAGCCATATTGACACGATTCACCAACACATTCGCGCAGGCGAAACCTACCAGGTCAACTACACCTACCGCATCCAAGGTTCGCAGTGGGGCAATCCCTGCGCGCTTTACCGGCGCTTGCGGGTGCTTCAACCCGTCTCCTACGGTGTGCTGGCAAGGCTTAAGCCAACCGGCGCAACACGCCCTGAATGGGTTCTGTCACGCTCGCCTGAGTTATTCCTTCGCCACGACCAAGGCACGCTCACCGCACGCCCCATGAAAGGCACTGCGGCACGCTCACCGGATGCCGTTCTCGACCTTCAAAATGCCCATTGGTTAGCCACAGACCCTAAAAACCGGGCCGAAAACGTCATGATTGTTGACCTGCTGCGCAACGATTTGGCACGCATTTCTGAAACTGGCTCCGTTAAAGTTCCAAAGTTACTGGCCTTAGAAACCTACAGCACCGTACACCAAATGACCTCCACGGTGCAATCCACCTTGCAGACCGGCGTCCCATTCCCGCAAATCTTACGCGCCCTGTTCCCTTGCGGCTCCATCACCGGTGCGCCGAAAATTCAAACCATGCGCCACATTGCAGCCCTCGAAACCAGTCCCCGTGGCCTTTATTGCGGTGCTATTGGTTGGATTGATGCGCCTCGCGCAGCGGAACACAGTTGCGGAGATTTTTGCCTTAACGTCGCTATCCGCACCTTAACGCTAGGCCCCGCTATGGAAGGCTTGCGCCCCGCCACACTGGGCGTAGGCGGTGGCATTGTGATTGATTCAGTCGCGCAGCACGAATGGGTAGAAACACAAATCAAAGCCCGCTTCTTAACGCAGCTTGACCCCAGCATCACTTTATTTGAAACCATCAAAATACAGCGCGGACGCCCGCTCAGACTGGATGCACACCTCGCACGACTCTGCGCCAGCGCACGCCAACTGGGTTTTATGGTTGAAAAATCCGCGATTCGCAGCCAACTCCAAGACTACATAGCA
>JBIPME010000467.1:0-2579 GCA_044369275.1 Rhodoferax sp. | reverse complement strand
CTGCGCCCTCGTTTCTTTTTTTTTCAAGAAAATTTCTTTATGTTTACTGTTCCTTTGCGGCCCTTGAAAACACTGGTTTGGGCGCTGTGCATGCTGCTTTTGGCATCGGGGGCCTGCTGGGCCCAGTCGGCTCCGACGCCGATTAAATTGGCTTTGATTGAAGGTTTGAGTGGTGCCAATGGCAACGGGGGCGAGGCCGTGTTTCGCAACCTGGTGTGGGCGGTAGAGCGGGTTAATGCGGGCGGCGGTGTCAAAGCGGGTACGCTGCGCATGCCCATGGTGTTGCAGCGCTATGACAGCAAAGGCCAAACCGAAGAGGCCCTGGCCGCATTGCGTGCCGCCATTGACGACGGTGCGCAATTTATTTTGCAAGGCAACTCCTCGGCCATTGCCAGCGCCTTGATCGATGCCATCCAAAAACACAACACACGCGAGCCGCAAAAGCGCGTGATTTTCTTGAACTACTCTGCGGTAGACCCCGCACTCACCAACGAAAAATGCAACTTTTGGCATTTCCGTTTCGACGCACATGCCGATATGCGCATGGCCGCTTTGATGGCCGTGTTGCGCGAAGACAAAACCGTCAAAAGTGCCTACCTGATTGGGCAAGACTACAGCTTTGGCCAAGCCGTGCTGCGCGAGGCCAAACGCCAGCTCAGCGTGCAGCGCCCAGATGTCGAGGTGGTTGGCGAAGAGCTGCACCCCTTGGGGCGCGTGAAAGACTTCTTGCCCTATGCCAACAAAATCAAAGCCAGCGGTGCGCAGGCGGTGATTACGGGCAACTTCAGCAACGATTTGACCCTGCTGATCAAGGCGGCCAAGGAAGTCGGCTACGAGGGCAAGTTCTACACCTTTTACGGCAATGCCTTGGGCGCACCCAGTGCCATTGGCGATGCGGGCATTGACAAAGTCATCGCCGTCGCAGACTGGCTACCCAACGAACCCACCACCCAGAGCGAGGCTTTTTACAAAGCCTTTCGCCAACGCTACCCCCAACCCGCAGACGACTACGTGCACATGCGCATGCAGCTCATGGTGCAAGCACTGGCCCAGTCGATAGAGGCGGTGCTCGCGGCCAAGCGCAGCAATACCATTGACGTGGGCTTGGTGGCGTTGCAATTGGAAAAAGCCAGCGTGCGTTTGGGTGCGCAAACGGCCAGCATGCGCGCCACAGACCACCAGTTCCAGCAGCCCTTGGTGGTGGGGATCATGCAGCGGGTGGGCACGCCGGGCGTGAAGTTCGATGTCGAAGGCTCAGGCTATGGCTTTAAAGTCATCCACAGCCTGAGCGCCGTGCAAGCGGGAATGCCCACGACTTGCAAAATGCAGCGCCCGGCTTTTTAAGGGGCAGCGCATTGCGCTTAGCGGGGCGTGCACACAAACGCGTAAAATGCAGCGCTCCATGCCAGCAATCTCATTCCAAAACATCTCCAAGTCTTACACCCGTTCGAAAGACGCCGTTAAAAGCACTTTCCTTGCGGTAGACAACGTTAACTTAGACATTGAGGAGGGCGAGTTTTTCGGCCTTCTCGGCCCCAACGGCGCGGGCAAAACCACCATGATCAGCATGCTCGCCGGGCTCAGCCGACCCACCAGCGGGCGGGCGTGCGTGTTGGGCAGCGATGTGCAAACCGATGCGGCCAATGCGCGCCGCAATTTGGGGGTGGTGCCGCAAGAGTTGGTGTTTGACCCATTTTTCAATGTGCGTGAGTTGTTGCGCATTCAGTCCGGCTACTTTGGCGTCAAAAACAATGGAGACTGGATTGATGAGCTGCTGCACAGCCTGGGGCTGGCCGACAAGGCGCAGGCCAATATGCGCCAGCTCTCGGGCGGCATGAAGCGCCGTGTGCTCGTGGCCCAGGCCTTGGTGCACAAGCCCAAAGTGATCGTGCTAGACGAGCCCACTGCGGGCGTTGACGTCGAGCTGCGCCAGACACTGTGGCAATTCATTGCCAAGCTGAACAAACAAGGCCACACCGTACTGCTGACCACGCATTACCTAGAGGAGGCTGAGGCGCTGTGTGGGCGCATTGCCATGTTGAAGGCGGGGCGCATTGTGGCGTTGGACAAAACCAGTGACCTGCTCAGCGCGGCCAACAGCACCGTGCTGCGCTTCAAAATCGACAGCGACCTGCCGCCGGCCTTGGCCGCAAAAGCCCGCATTACGGGGCGCATTGTGCAGTTCCCAGCCAATGACGCACTGGAGATTGAGCGCTACTTGGCAGCGGTGCGCGAGGCGGGTTTGGTGGCGCAAGACATTGAAATTCGCAAAGCCGATTTAGAAGATATTTTCATAGACATCATGCAACGCAACACCCCCTCCACCCTCGACAAGGCCCGCGTATGACCGGCTGGCAAACCCTGTTGTACAAAGAAATTCTGCGCTTCTGGCGGGTGGCTTTCCAGACCATTGCGGGCCCCGTGCTCACCGCCATGCTGTACTTGCTCATTTTCGGCCACGCCCTAGAAGACCATGTGCAGGTCTACGAAGGTGTCAGTTACACCGCGTTTTTGGTGCCGGGCTTGGCCATGATGAGCCTGTTGCAAAACGCGTTTGCCAACAGCTCCTCCTCGCTGAT
>JBIPME010000466.1:0-2582 GCA_044369275.1 Rhodoferax sp. | reverse complement strand
GCCCGTAAAGCGCTAGAGGCCAAAACGGGTAAGAAGGTGGTGAGCAAAGCCAACTACCTGAGCACAGCACCTTCGCCCAGTTCGCTGGATGCGGCCCAACCGGCACCGCCGAGCAAGCCCAAAGTTGGGGTGAAGTCCAAGGTGCCTAAGGGCGCATAGCTTAGGCAGCAACTTGCGCAGTGCGCGGGTCGTGCCCACGTTCATGCGGCCACATCGCCTTGCGTCAGGCCCGCTTGCGTGTCAATGCCTTGCCCGTGTTGCGTGGGTTTTCCAGTCCGGCGATGCGCTCATCCATGAAGTCAACGATGCGCCGCGCCGTCTGTTTGTCGAGCTTGCGCAGCTGCCCTTTGGCCGTGTCGGCGTATTCAATCGTCCAGGCCAAGGTCTCTTCTCACGTCGGCAGCGCAATGCACCTGTTCTTTCCCTTTACGCACACGCGCAAGCACATCGGCAGCGAGGTAATAGTCCTCCATTTCTTCGATGCCGTTTTCGATGATTTCGCGCAGGTAAAAAGCCTTGGTGCGCCCAGTTTGAGAAGCGAGGTTGTCAAGCCTTTGCTCGGTTTCTGGAGCGAGACGAATTGAAGTCGCCATGTCAAAACCTCTTTTAAATACATGCATTCAATGTATCATGAAGCGCTTGTCTTGGCCAACTGGGGGCGTCACTGTATCGGGTGAGCAGCCCACAATGGCCATCACGGTTTCATGTCTGCTTGGCAACCTCAGGCGCCGTGCGGTAACCCCCCACGCCCTTCACATAAGCCAGCAACTCCACAAAAAACGGATGGCGACACAGCGTAGACGAGTCGCCCACCAGCAGCAGTTTGCGCCGTGCGCGGGTCATGCCCACGTTCATGCGGCGGATGTCGGAGAGGAAGCCGATCTCGCCTTGGGGGTTGCTGCGCGTCAATGAAATGGCAATGATGTCGCGCTCTTGGCCCTGAAACGAATCGACCGTGCCCACGCTGAGCCTGCGTTGCAGCAGCAAGTCGTTGAGCACGGCGCTGTCTTCGATGGCGTCTTTCAAGTAGTTGATTTGGGCGCGGTACGGTGCGATTACGCCAATGCTGAGGCCATTGCTGACGCCCATGCTGAGCGGGCCTTGTTCGTGTTCGCCATGTTCAACTGTGTCGTAGGGCGCAAGCAGCTGGGCCAGGCGCTCCAGCAGCAAGTGGGCTTCTTCGGGGTTGGCGGTGGAACGGCTTTCGGGAATGGCAAGCTCCACAAAACCGCAGCCCGCCGTGTCGATGAATTCCACAGGCAGGTCGGGTGCAAAACGCAGGTCGTAGGCCTCCAAGCCCGCGTGGCGCACGCTGGTGTGCGGCACCAGTTGCCCGCCGTAGAACTTCTGGGAGCTGAAGCCCATGATGTGCGAGTGCATGCGGTATTGCACGGTGAGCATACGGGCCGTTTGCGGCTGGCGCTGGATGCACTTTTCAAATAGGGTTTCGCGCAGGCCTTCGCGGGCGGCTTGTTCGCTTTTCACCGTGGGCGGCAGCTGGTGGTGGTCGCCCGCCAACACAACGCGCTGGCCCTTGGCAATGGGAATCCAGCAACCCGGCTCCAGGGCCTGGGCGGCTTCGTCGATGAAGACGGTCTCAAAACCCAGGTGGCGAATGTGGCGGTTGCTGGCGCCCACCAGCGTGCAGGTGATGACCTGCACCGATTCGAGCACGTCCTCGGTGATGAAACGCTCCAAATCGTCGGCGGCTTGGCGCAGCGTGCGCGCTTCGTCCCGCAGCCATTGGCGGTGCTGGCGCTCCTCAAAGCCGAAATGGCGCACATGTTCGTTGGCGAGTTGATTGGCGGTGTCTCGGTGCTGTTCAGCGGTTTGGCGCATTGCGTGCATCTTGGCGTAGCTGGCGTGGGCCATCACACCGGCGTCGAGCGTGTGCCGCAGCAGCAGGCTTGAGACGCGGCTGGGGTTGCCCAGGCGGATCACGTTGACACCGCGCTCGGCCAACTTTTCGGTCAGCAGGTCCACGGCGGTGTTGGAGGGGGCGCACACCAGCACGCGCCGCTCGCGCCGGATGGTTTCCAAAATGGCCTGCACCAGCGTGGTGGTTTTGCCCGTGCCGGGCGGACCGTGGATGATGGCCACGTCTTGGGCCGAAATCACATGGCGCACCGCCACCAGTTGCGAGTCGTTGAGCGCACTGGGGTAAAACAGGTCGTCGGCTTGGTGCTCGCGATAGCGGGCCTGGCGGACGCCCAGCAGCACGTCGCGCAGCTCGGCCAAGCGGTTGCCGTGGGCAAGCATGACGTCGCCCAGGGCCTGGTGCATCTCGCGGTAACTCACCTCGTCAAAAGTGAGGTCAATGCCCAGCGTGCTGCCGTCCAGCACCCAGTCGGGCAGCGCTTCTTTGCTGGTGGACAGCAGCAGCTTGTTGCGCCGCACGCTGGTCACCACGCCGCTGAGCACGGGCCGGTCGGCTGCCGAATGGGTGCCTGAGTAGCCGGGCGCATTGCTGAACAGCGAAGCATTTTTGCCCACCTGAAACAAATGCAGGTCTTGCAGATGCGCAGGGCGCTCTAGCTCCAGCACCACCTTGCCGCCAAAGCCAATGTCTTCTTGGGTGATGG
>JBIPME010000465.1:0-2590 GCA_044369275.1 Rhodoferax sp. | reverse complement strand
TGGCCTTGCAAGACGGTGACTCCTTGCGTTCGCGCATCAAACAAGTGGCGTCTGGGCGCTTTGGTGTCACAGCGGAATACCTCTCCAGCGCAGACCAAATTCAAATCAAAATGGCCCAAGGCGCCAAGCCGGGTGAGGGCGGTCAATTGCCTGGGGGCAAGGTCTCTGAGTACATTGGCCGCTTGCGCCACAGCGTTCCGGGTGTGGGTTTGATATCGCCTCCACCGCACCACGATATTTATTCCATTGAAGACCTCGCACAACTTATACATGACCTCAAAAATGTGGCCCCGCAAGCGGGCATTAGCGTCAAGTTGGTCAGTGAAATTGGGGTCGGCACCATTGCCGCAGGGGTTGCCAAATGCAAAGCAGACCATGTTGTGATTGCAGGCCACGACGGTGGCACTGGCGCATCGCCTTGGTCCTCGATTAAACATGCGGGTTCTCCTTGGGAAATCGGTTTGGCGGAAACGCAGCAAACCTTGGTGCTGAATCGACTGCGTGGCCGCATCCGCGTGCAGGCAGATGGGCAAATGAAAACCGGGCGCGATGTGGTCATTGGTGCGTTGCTGGGTGCCGATGAATTCGGTTTCGCAACCGCGCCGCTGGTCGTCGAGGGTTGCATCATGATGCGCAAATGCCACCTCAATACCTGCCCCGTAGGCGTGGCAACACAAGACCCGCTGCTGCGCCAAAAGTTCTCAGGCAAGCCCGAGCACGTCGTGAACTACTTCTTCTTTATTGCCGAAGAGGTGCGCCAAATCATGGCCCAGCTCGGCATCCGTAAGTTCGATGATTTGATAGGCCGTGTGGACCTGTTAGACATGCGCAAAGGCATAGAACATTGGAAGGCGAGCGGACTGGATTTCAGCCGCTTATTTGCCCAGCCCACGGCGCCGGCCAGCGTGCCACGTTACCAAATCGAAGGGCAGGAACACGGGCTAGAGAAAGCCTTGGACAACGTTTTGATTGCCAAAAGCCGAGTCGCCATAGAAAAAGCCGAGCGCGTGCAATTTATGGAAGTGGCCCGCAACGTCAACCGCTCGGTGGGCGCCATGCTCTCGGGTGCGGTGACCAAGGTACACCCTGAAGGTCTGCCGGACGACACCATCCGCATTCAGCTGGAGGGCACAGGCGGACAATCGTTTGGTGCATTCTTGTGCAATGGCATTACCCTGTACCTGATCGGAGATGCAAACGATTACACCGGCAAAGGTTTGTCGGGCGGCCGTGTCGTGGTGCGCCCTAGCATCGACTTCAGAGGGGCATCCGAACGCAATACCATCGTAGGCAACACCGTGATGTACGGCGCAACCGCAGGCGAAGCGTTTTTGAGCGGCGTTGCGGGTGAGCGTTTCGCGGTGCGCCTGTCGGGTGCTACCGCCGTTGTGGAAGGCACGGGGGACCATGGTTGCGAATACATGACCGGCGGCACCGTTGTCGTATTGGGCAAAACGGGGCGCAATTTCGCAGCGGGCATGAGTGGCGGTATAGCCTATGTGTACGACGAAGACGGCCAATTCGCCAGCCGCTGCAATACCGCCATGGTCAGCCTAGACAAGGTGCTCAGCACGGCGGCGCAAGAAGATAGCGTGGACAAAGCGATCTGGCACCAATCCCAAGCCGATGAGGTTTTACTGAAAAAACTCTTAGCAGAACACAACCGTTGGACGGGGAGCAAACGTGCCCGCGAATTGTTGGACAACTGGGAGTTGGCACGGACTAAATTTGTGAAGGTGTTTCCCAATGAGTACAAACGCGCACTGGGTGAAATTGCAGCGCGTGCGCAGACCAAAGCACAGGCCAAGGCGCTAAAGCCAGTCAAAGCATTGGTTTGAACGTCTCGTTTGAACGCCGCATTGGAATGCCAGTGCGGCATAGGTTTTTGGAATTTAATTTTTAACGGGGTTAGCGATGGGAAAAATTACGGGCTTTATGGAGTTTCAGCGTCTAGAGGAGGGCTACCAGCCGGTCCCCACACGTTTGACCAATTACAAAGAGTTTGTGATTGGGCTAGATGATGCCCAAACCAAACAACAAGCCGCACGCTGCATGGATTGCGGCACGCCTTTTTGCAATAACGGCTGCCCCGTTAACAACATCATTCCCGACTTCAACGACATGGTCTTGCGCGATGACTGGAAGGCGGCTATTGAGACTTTGCACAGTACCAATAATTTCCCTGAATTCACGGGCCGTATCTGCCCCGCACCTTGCGAAGCCGCCTGCACGCTCTACGTCAACTCGGATGCGGTTGGCATCAAGTCGATCGAGCACGCCATTATTGACCGCGCTTGGAATGAGGGTTGGGTGCTGGCGCAGCCTGCGCTGCATAAAACCGGAAAGCGTGTCGCTATTGTGGGCTCCGGCCCGGCGGGCTTGGCTGCGGCGCAGCAACTCGCACGGGCCGGCCACGCCGTGACGGTGTTCGAAAAAAATGACCGTGCGGGCGGACTCTTGCGCTATGGCATTCCCGATTTCAAAATGGAAAAAAGCCATATCGATCGTCGATTAGAGCAACTGGTTGCCGAGGGCGTAACCATTCGCACCGGGGTATTGGTCGGTGATTTGGCAAAAGACGCCAAAGTAA
>JBIPME010000052.1:0-8441 GCA_044369275.1 Rhodoferax sp. | reverse complement strand
GTAGTCGTTGCGGTTTGATAGCATGCGGTCTCCACTTGCCCAATGTGCTCCGGGCTGTACTGGCCATAAGGGTAACAAAAGCTGCCTACAGGCAGGCCTAACATCTGTTCCAGATCCGTTTTGCTGCCTTGGATTTCCTGCGCCGCATCGCTTAATTGCAGGCTGTTGAGATGCACATGGTTTTGGGTATGGGCTCCAACCTCTTGTCCTGCCTGTGCCCACTGCCGTAATTGGGCAATGTCCATTAAGGGGGTTTGCGGGATGCCCTTAGGCTGATCCCATAAATTGGTTTTACCCAGCATCTGGCTGACTACATAGCATGTGGAGGTAAAGCCAAATTGTTGCAATATGGGTAAGGCATTCGTCAGGTTATTCAAATACCCATCGTCAAAAGTGAGTCCGAAAACTTTGCCTTTTTTTTCAGCTTTTAAATAGGGAAGCAGGTTTTGCATAGACAAGCCTGTGTACCCAGAAATTTTCAAAAGCCACATTTGTCGCTTGAAATCCGCTGGTTTGACCACCAAACTTCGGTAGGGCGTTCCTTTGGGTGGTGTTGCTGCGATCTGGTGGTACATTAGTATTGGAATACGAATTTTAATTTACCCCTTATTTAAGCCGTAAAGCCGTATTGCGTTATTTAAATTAAATATTTAATTTACATCAAAATAATATCGTATTGCTCTTGCGACATAGATATTTCACTCTTCAGAGAAACTGGCTTTCCAATAAATTCGCTTAAACCTGCGAGATGTTGACTTTCTTCATCTAAGAGTAATTCAATCACTTGCGGAGAAGCTAATACTCTGAATTCGCGTGGATTAAATTGCCGTGCTTCACGCAGTATTTCTCTAAAAACATCGTAGGCCACACTGCGGGCCGTCTTAACCACACCTTTGGCATGGCAAACTGCGCAGGGTTCGCAAAGCATGTGGGCAAGGGATTCTCTGGTGCGTTTGCGTGTCATTTCCAAAAGCCCTAGCTGAGAAAAGCCGCCCACCATGGTTTTGACGCGGTCACGGGCTAGTTGTTTTTTGAGCTCTTGAACCACTTGCTCCCGGTGCTCATCGCGCCCCATGTCGATAAAGTCAACGACTACGATGCCCCCCAGATTGCGTAAACGCAGCTGCCGGGCTATGGCTTGGGCAGCTTCCAGGTTGGTTTTAAAGATGGTGTCTTCAAAATTGCGCGCACCGACAAAGCCTCCCGTATTCACGTCAACGGTGGTCAAGGCCTCTGTTTGATCGACGATTAAATAACCGCCCGACTTTAATTCAACCCGACGCGCCAAGGCTTTGGTGATTTCTTCATCTACCGCATACAGGTCAAAGATGGGGCGCTCTCCTTTGTAATGCTGTAATTTTTCTACCGCCATGGGCATAAACTCGGCCCCAAATGAATGCAGTAGTTTGTACTGCTCTTGCGAGTCTACGCGTATGGTTTGCGTTATCTCACCGACCATATCGCGCAATACGCGCTGCAATAAATTGAGTTCTTGGTACAACAAGCTTAAGGGTGGCAAACGCAGCGAAGCATCTTTGGTGCGCGCCCAGGTTTTGCGTAAATAGGCGATGTCTTCTGACAACTCTTTGTCCGAAGCATCTTCGCCATTGGTACGCAAAATGTAGCCCCCGCGCTGCGACGTCGTTAACGCCAAAAGCCGGCTGCGTAACGCTTCACGCTGTGCCACAGGGATTTTTTGGGATATGCCCAGATGGTCATCTTGGGGTAGAAACACCAACAAGCGCCCTGCAATGCTCACCTGCGTCGACAGGCGTGCACCTTTGCTGCCAATGGGGTCTTTGATGACCTGCACCATCAGCGCTTGCCCGACAAAGATTTGTTTTTCAATCGGCACCAAGGCTTGGGCAGAGCGGGCCGCGCTGATGGTTTCGCCTTCATGCGGCGGCTGCCAGACATCGGCCACGTGCAAAAACGCAGCGCGCTCAAAGCCAATGTCGATGAATGCAGATTGCATACCCGGCAATACGCGCACCACTTTGCCCAGGTAAATGTTACCGACCAAGCCCCGCTCCATGGTGCGCTCCAGATGAAGCTCTTGGACTGCATTGTTTTCAATGATGGCCACCCTGGTTTCTTGGGGCGACCAGTTAATCAAAATGTCTTGTTGCATGGTTTAAGCGTGTGCCTTCATTTCAACCAACGCCTTCAGTAGTTGGGAAGTTTCGTACAAAGGCAGCCCCATAACGCCGCTGTAACTGCCGCTGATGCGCGCAATATAGGCTGCAGCCAAGCCTTGGATGGCATAGGCACCCGCCTTGCCCATGGGCTCTGCGCTGGCCACGTAGTCGGCAATGTCTTGCGCACGCATGGCGGCAAAGCTTACCCTTGAAATAGCGATGGTGTGCAAGCGCTGCGTATTGAAACCAATGGAGACTGCGGTCAGTACGCGGTGGGTGCGCCCCGCTAAGCGGCCCAGCATGTGCGCCGCCTCCGATGCATCACGCGGTTTGCCCAAAATATCGCGCCCCAGTGCCACGGTGGTATCTGCGCACAAGACCGGCGCTATGGGGAGCTTGCGCCGCGCTAAGCGTGCCAGCGCCGCCTCTAACTTGAGCCGTGTTACGCGTTGCACATAGGCTTGCGGGAGTTCATTGGCTTGGACTTGCTCCAAGGCTTCCACGTCTTCATCCGCATCGGGCAATAGCAACTGGTGGGCAATGCCCAATTGGCTGAGCAGTTGGCTGCGGCGCGGGCTTTGGGAGGCAAGGTAAATCGATGTGAATGGCAATGGGGGTTACTCCCGATGGTAGGGGTGGTTGGCATTGATAGACCAGGCTCGGTAGAGTTGTTCAATCAATAAAACACGGGCAAAAGCATGCGGCAAGGTCATGTCCGATAAGCGAATACGCTCATGCGCAGCCTGCCGAAAAGCCGGGTCAATGCCATCGGGCCCGCCAATCACCAAGGCCACATCGCCGCCCTCCAATTGCCAGTCGGTCAGGCGATTGGCCAGCGCTTTGGTGGTGAGTGAGGTGCCACGTTCATCCAAGACCACGGTACGCATGCCTTTGGCAATGGCGGATTCAATCCGCATGCGTTCCGCGGCATACAGGCCCTCTAAAGTCTTGGAGCCTCGGGGTTCGGTTTTTACCGTTTTGAGCTCGATCTTGATTTCGTAAGGAAACCGCTTGGAATAATCGTCCCACGCCGTTTGTGCCCAATCTGGGACTTTTTGTCCCACAGCGACGATGCGTATGCGCACAGCAAAAACCGCAATGTCGAAGAATCAGGCTTTTCGTTTGGCAGCCGATTTGACTACCGATTTGGTGTCCGCTTTTTTAACAGCCGCTTTCTTGGAGGGCTTCTTGGCTTCGTCGGCTTTGCTGGCTTCGGCTACTTTTTTCGGGGCTTTAACCACCACCACTTTGGCCGCTTTTTTCGCAGCAGGCGCACGTTTTGCAGGCACCGCTTCGGCCGCTTCGACCACTTCAACCGCCTGTGCTTTCGCCGCAGACGATTTCTTGGCAACTACTTTTTTAGCGGGGGTTTTGGCTGCTGCGGCCTGATTTTTCTTGATTTGGGCTTTGGATGGAAAGGCCTCGGCAACGCCTTTTTTAGCGGCATTCGAACGGCGCAAAGAGCTGGGTTCTTTTTCTTTGGTTTCGGCAGATGCTGACTTGGCGGGTGCAATGGGTTTAATGTCGCCGAGCTTCAAGCGCACAGGCTTTTCACCCCAAAGCTCCTCCAGGTGGTAGTACTGGCGAAAGTTGGGCTGCATGATGTGCACCACCGCTTGCCCGCAATCCACAATAATCCACTCCCCATTGCCCTCCCCCTCAATACGGGGCTTGGGAAAACCCGCTTTACGCACCGCGTCTCGGACACTGACCGCCAAGGCCTTGGTCTGGCGGTTCGAGGTGCCAGAGGCGATGACCACACGCTCAAACAAGGCCGAGAGGTGCTCGGTGTCAAAGACCGCGATGTTTTGTGCTTTAACGTCTTCGAGCCCATCCACAATGGCGCGTTGAAGCTTCTGGGTATTTTTTTTGGCAGTGCTTGGGGCAGTAGCAGAGGTGTTATTAGGGGTGGTGGTCATTGGTAGTAAATAAGAGGTAATGGGAGAGAATATAACGCGCTGGGCGCTGATGAACTCTAAGGTTCAGGTGTGGGCGCTACAACGGTACCAACTCAACAAGCCCGAAAAGAACCCGAAGAAGAGAGGACTGTATAGACATGGCTGAGAAACTATGGATTTTCTCCCCTTTACAGTGCTTATCTGCAATCTACGCACGTCTACGCACAAAAAACCTTGTTCGATTATAACGACGCGCCCCCGATCGGGGTCACCGCCATCGCCGCCACGGCACTCACCACAGAATGCGTCATCAGCCGCCCGCCCAAGTCTGCGCAGGGCCATGTTTGTGGGGCCGGCCCTCACTGGCAAAGTGACACCCATCGAAATTCTGCACTTTCACGCCAAGTTCAAGCGCCAAAAGCCGTTACGCTAAGCACTTCGTTGTTTACAGAGGGCACCATGGCTTACATTGAAGACGAGGGCATCTTAATCGCCCAACAAGGTCCGGCAAACGCTTGCAAGAAGTGTTTTTTACGCCCTGACAAAGCGAATCGCCACGGACTGATTACAGGGGCTACAGGCACGGGTAAGACCATCACCCTGCAAACCTTGGCGCAAGGCTTTTCGGCGCTTGGCGTACCGGTTTTTATGGCCGATGTGAAGGGTGATCTCACCGGCATATCGCAAATGGGCAACCGCAACGACAAACTCAGCGCATTGCTGCAAGAGCGCGGGCTACCGGAGCCCGCATTTGCGGCCTGCCCAACCACCTTGTGGGACGTGTTTGGCAAACAAGGCCACCCCGTTCGCGCCACGGTCAGCGACTTTGGCCCCTTGCTCTTGGCACGCATGCTGAATTTGAATGAAACGCAGGCGGGTGTTTTGCAGCTGGTTTTTAAAATTGCCGATGACGATGGCCTGCTGCTGATCGACATGAAAGACTTGCGTGCCATGTGCCAAGACGTAGGCGACAACGCCGCGCAGTACACCACGCAGTACGGCAACATCAGCGCAGCCAGCATTGGCGCCATTCAGCGCGGCCTGCTGCAAATTGCCAGCCAAGGTGGCGAGCAATTTTTTGGTGAGCCCATGCTCAATATCGCCGACCTGATGCAAACCGACAGCCTGGGCCGTGGCGTGGTCAACATCTTGGCTGCCGACAAACTCATGCAATCGCCCCGCCTTTACGGCACATTTTTACTTTGGCTGCTCAGCGAGCTGTTTGAAAGCCTGCCCGAAGTAGGTGACTTGGAGCAACCCAAGCTGGTTTTTTTCTTTGACGAAGCCCACTTGCTGTTTGCCGATGCGCCCAAAGTGCTGCTAGAGCGCATTGAACTGGTCGTGCGTTTGGTACGCTCCAAGGGCGTTGGCGTGTTTTTTGTAACCCAGAATCCATTGGACATTCCCGATAGCGTGCTGGGGCAACTCGGCAACCGCGTGCAACACGCCTTACGCGCATTCACGCCACGCGATCAAAAAGCCGTTAAAAGTGCCGCCGACACCATGCGGGGCAACCCCGGCTTGGACATTGCCAGCGCCATTAGCGAACTCGCAGTCGGCGAGGCTCTGGTCAGCCTGCTCGATGACAAGGGACGGCCCACGCCGACCGAACGCGTGTTTGTGCTCGCGCCCAGCGGCCAGATAGGCCCGATCTCGCAAGCGCAGCGCGAAACCCTGTTGCAGACGTCTTTGGTTGCCAACGTTTACGAAACCACGCTAGACCGCACCTCTGCCTATGAAGCACTCCGGGGCCGCGCACCGGCTGCAACGCAGCACCCGGCGGCCAGCCCCGACCCAAGGGCCAGCCCGCCCAACACATCAGCCTCGGGGTCAGCCCCTGCGCCCCATCCCAACGCAGCGCCTGAGCGCGGCATGTTCGACAGCCTGAGTGACATGTTCAACGGCGGCGCGCGGCGCTCACGCACCAGCGTAGGCGAGCAGCTCATCAAAAGCGCCGCCAGCTCCATTGGCCGTGAAGTGGGCCGCCAAATTATTCGCGGCGTATTGGGCAGTATTTTGGGTGGTGGCAGGCGGTAAGGTGAAATAACTTCTCTGCTACGTGGCGCAAGGTTTGCGACAATCAGGCTAACACCCCACGCAGGGATAGCCCGTTGCCCATGCCTGCCGTGGATTTTCAGTAGGCCAGTTTTTCACCCCGACCAAGGACACAGCGATGATCCCTATCGACCCCGCCGCACGCGCCAATACCTATTTGATTACGCACCCCCTGGTGCAGCACAAGCTCACGCTGATGCGCCAAAAAGAGCTCAGCACCAACAGCTTTCGCCGCTTGCTCAACGAGCTGTCTAGTTTGATGGCGTACGAAGTCTGCCGCGATATGGTGTTGCAAAACGTAGAAATTGAAACCCCGCTAGAGACCATGACCGCCCAGATGATTGACGGCAAAAAGCTGGTGTTCGTCAGCATTCTTCGCGCAGGCAACGGCATATTGGATGGTGTGCTCAGCGTCGTGCCCGGTGCGCGGGTGGGGCACATAGGCCTGTACCGCGACCCCAACACCATGCAAGCGGTGGAGTACTACTTCAAAATGCCCAAAAACATGCAAGAGCGTGACGTGGTCGTGGTTGACCCCATGCTGGCCACGGGCAACTCAGCCGCCGCTGCGGTAACACGCATCAAGCAGCTTGCGCCCAAATCCATCAAATTTTTATGCCTGCTCACCTGCCCCGAGGGCATTAACACCATGCAAAAGCTGCACCCTGATGTGCCCATATTCACTGCCGCCATCGACCGCGAGCTCAATGAACACGGCTACATCGTGCCGGGCCTGGGGGATGCAGGCGATAGGATTTTTGGCACCCAATAAACGCCCTCCAGCAAGACAACACGCCAACACAACACCCCTAAACCACACACCCAAACAACACACCCAAACGCCCCCCAACACGCCCTGCCCGTGGGAGGGGTTGAAAGGACACTTCGATGCTGGATTTGCTCATTCACAATGCTTGCTTACCCGACGGACGCAGCGGCATGTCCGTGGCGGTGCAAAACGGCCGCATCTGCGCAATAGAACAGGGCCTGGCACCCGCCACTGCACCGGCCAACAGCGTGGTCGATGCGCAGGGCATGCTGCTATCGCCCCCTTTTGTCGACGCCCATTTCCACATGGATGCCACCCTGAGTTTGGGCCTGCCGCGTTTAAACCAAAGCGGCACCCTGCTCGAAGGCATTGCCCTGTGGGGCGAACTCAAACCCCAGTTGCGTTTTGATGCCTTGGTAGCGCGCGCCCTGCACTACTGCGACTGGGCCGTGGCCAACGGTTTGCTGGCCATCCGCTCCCACGTAGACACCAGCGACCCCAGCTTGCTGGCGGTGCAAGCACTGCTCGCCGTGCAACGCCAAGTGGCCCCGTACCTGGACCTGCAACTGGTGGCCTTTCCGCAAGACGGTTTGCTGCGCAACCCGGGCGGCTTGGCCAACCTGCGCAAGGCCCTGGACATGGGGGTGCAGGTCATTGGTGGCATCCCCCACTTTGAGCGCACCATGGCAGACGGCACAGACAGCGTGCGCCTGCTGTGTGAGTTGGCGGCAGCGCAAGGCAAGCTCGTAGACATGCACTGCGACGAATCGGACGACCCCATGTCTCGCCACATTGAAACCCTCACCGCACAAACCCAGCGCCTGGGCCTGCAAGGGCGCGTCACCGGCTCGCACCTAACCTCTATGCACAGCATGGACAACTACTACGTCTCCAAACTGCTGCCCCTGATGGCAGAGGCGGACATCCACGTCGTCAGCAACCCGCTGATCAACATCACCCTGCAAGGCCGCCATGACAGCTACCCCAAACGCCGTGGCATGACCCGCGTGCCCGAGATGCTGGCCCAAGGCCTTAGCGTCGCCTTCGGCCACGACTGCGTCATGGACCCGTGGTACAGCCTCGGCTACGGGGACATGCTAGAGGTCGCCAGCATGGGCCTGCATGTGGCCCAGATGACGGGCCAACAGGCCATGCGCGACTGCTTTGATGCCGTGACCCACCAGCCCGCCAAAATTTTGCACCTCGACGGCTACGGCCTGTCTGTCGGCTGCTACGCAGATTTTGTGGTGCTGCAAGCGCGCAGCCCCATTGAGGCGCTGCGCCTCAAAGCGACTCGGCTGCAGGTCTACCGACGCGGCCAATGCATTGCACAAACCCCGGCCCGCACGGCGCGCTTGCAATTGCCAAACCGCCCTGCACACACCGATTTTCTCTACGACACCGCCACACCAGCTGGCCCCTCAGAACCCTCACAACCCTCACAACCTCAAAATTGACACCGGAGCAGCCACCATGCCAACCACCGCACCCACGCAGACCCCACACAGCACTGCCAATGCACCATTGCAGCGCGTAGAGGCCACCTCC
This sequence comes from Rhodoferax sp., assembly GCA_044369275.1. Classification (GTDB taxonomy): domain Bacteria; phylum Pseudomonadota; class Gammaproteobacteria; order Burkholderiales; family Burkholderiaceae_C; genus Allorhodoferax. The sequence goes on along the minus strand of JBIPME010000052.1, from coordinate 33 downwards.
GAAGAGGCCTTGCGCGTGGTCTTTCAAGACCAC
>JBIPME010000464.1:0-2592 GCA_044369275.1 Rhodoferax sp. | reverse complement strand
GGCCTTCCTTTGTCCAACAAGTTAAGCAAATGCTCATGCCGATTGCGGTTTTGGCGCTGTACAACGCGGCGCAAATTAGCCGCTTTATGCGCGCCTCAATGCTAGACAACCTGGGCCAAGACTACGCCCGCACCGCCCGCGCCAAAGGCATGGGCGAGCGGGTGGTGGTGCTGCGCCATGTGCTGCGCAACTCGATGATTCCGGTGGTCACCGTCATTGCCATGGGCGTGCCCTCTATCTTTGCAGGCGCCATCATCACCGAGCAAGTGTTCAAAGTGAATGGCCTGGGGCAGCTCCTGATTAACGCCATTCAATCCAACGATTTGCCGCTGGTGCAAACCCTGACCTTTATTTTTGCCGTGCTAATTGTGACTTTTAACCTGATTGCGGACGTGCTTTACGGCGTTTTAGACCCAAGGATTCGTTATGACTAAGCCCGCCTCAACCCAGTCCGCTTTCACCCCGCCTGTTTTGCGCGCCCAAGCCGTAGACCAAGCCGAGCGCCCACCCCGCAGCCAGTGGCGCGATGTTTGGAGCCAATTCACCACCCATACCGGAGCCATGGTGGGGGCTGCTATTTTTTTGTGTATTTTGCTGTTCGTTTTTTTAGGCCCTTTGGTATGGAAAATCGACCCCGGCTACGCCAACCTCATGGTGCGCAACCATGCCCCTAGCGGCGCTTTCCTCTTTGGCACCGATGAGCTGGGCCGCGACCTCATGGCCCGCATGATGGCGGGCGGCAAAGTCTCGATTGCCGTGGGCTTAACGGCCATGTCGCTGTCGATCTTGGTGGGCACCTTGGTAGGCATTAGCGCGGGGTTTTTTCGCAAGCTCGATAACCCGCTCATGCGCTTGACCGACTTGTTTTTGGCCTTGCCCTTGTTGCCTTTGTTGTTGGTGATGGTGATGCTTTTTCGCGAGCCATTGTCGGCAGCCTTTGGACCGGAGGGCGGCATTTTTATTTTGATGGTGGTCTCGATTGGCGTGACCTCGTGGATGCAAACGGCGCGCATTGTGCGTGGCGAGGTGCTGGCGCTCAAAGAGCGTGAGTTTGTACTCGCTGCCCGCTCGATTGGCACACCCTCGCTGCGCCTGATCTTGCGCCACATCCTGCCCAACACCCTGAGCCCCATCATGGTCTCGGCCACCTTGGGCATTGCCAGCGCCATCATCATTGAAAGCGCCTTGTCCTTTCTGGGCCTGGGCTTCCCCCCAGACTTTCCGACCTGGGGCCGCTTGTTGTTTGACGCGGTGGACCAAATGCAGCTCTACCCCAACCGGGTGTTTTTGCCAGGCCTGGCCATCTCGCTGACCGTGCTGTCGATTAACTATATTGGCGATGGCCTGCGCGACGCCTTAGACCCGCGCATTCGGGGGCGCTGATTGCACTGTGCCTTCGCAGCCCACGTTCAGGCACACCAAGCCCGCACCCCGTGGCATGCGTAGTTTGCTTTTTTGGGTGCCTGTATTTGCAGCACACCCCGCAAACCCAAGCAGGCCAAGGGTTTGCGGGGATATCCCCGAAGCTATCCACAACTTCATTCACAGTTTTGCGGCATAACTGTACAGGCTTGCAATCTGTCTTTTTGTTTGGAAAAAATAATTCAATTTTTGGATTTATGGCCAAACTTTATGCGGAAAAAATGCCTTAAAGCCCAGTGTGGGTTGAGCTGCCTTTAAATTGGGCACCGCGTTGAAAGCCACGCCAGGCAAGGATTTACCCCCTAATTCTTGCTTCTATCCACAGTGTCATCCACGTATTGCAGGCATAACCTTGTGCCAGAGCTTGTGCCCGAGGTTTTGCGGTTTTGTGGGGTGTTGTGCGGCGCTAAGCGGCGCAGTCGCTTGACACGGGGGCGCTGGTAAGGCTCTGCGTCAAATGTTCGATGAAACGCCGCACACGCGCAGGCAGCGGCCGCGAAGTGGTCAATATGCTGGGGCTTGAACATCAGCGGGCTGCCATGCGGGCAATACGCGCAGCAGTTGACCGCATGGCACATAGACGTTGGCCAGGTTTTGGGGCAGGCAGGCCCACGCCTGCACCCAGCATGCTCAATTAGGCAAGTTACAACGCTAACGCCTCTGCACGCCACGCCTGCGCCCCGTAGCAGATAAATTATTCCACGCGAGCTGTCTTGGCAGCCCGCGCAACGGCTGCGCTGCGCATACACTGGGCTTTTCAGTGCTATTGGGAAGGCGAGGCGATTGATGCAAGTTATTCTGATCACAGGTGCATCCGAGGGCATTGGTGCCGAGATGGCATGCCAGCTCGCCGCCCAGCATGGCGCTGCGGTGTACTTGGTGCTAGCAGCGCGCCAGCAACCGCGCCTAGAGGCTGTGGCCGCCCAGTGCCAAGCCCATGGTGCCCAAACGCTGGTCGTGCCCGGCGATTTGGCGGTGCGCAGCCAATGCGAGCAGCTCATTGCCACCACCATAGCCCAGTGTGGGCGCTTGGATATTCTCATCAACAACGCAGGCGTATCGGCCCACGCCTTGCTGGCCGACGTCCAAACTGCCCACTTGGCATGGTACGAAGACCTGATGCGCATTAACTTTTGGGCCAGCGTGTGGTGCACCCATGCCGCCTTGCCC
>JBIPME010000463.1:0-2593 GCA_044369275.1 Rhodoferax sp. | reverse complement strand
ACTAGAACCCAAAAAGCATAGGCCGTGATAATAACCGATTGCCTATGCACATCAGGCGCTTAAACTACTTTATCAATCCTTTTTTTCGCTTTCGCGCTAACACACTTATGGCTCTGACCACACAAGATATCCATCGCATTGCCAATTTGGCACGACTTACGCTAAAACCCGACGAAGAGAGCCGAATGCTCGGCAAAATTAACAGTTTCTTTGGCATCGTCGAAACCATTAATGCGATCGACACCAGCGGCGTGCTCCCCATGGCGCACCCCATCGACGCCATGCAAGGCCAGCCCGCCATGGTTTTGCGATTGCGTGACGACATCGCCAGCGAACCCAACCAGCGTGAAGCCAACCAGCGCAGCGCACCTGCGGTGGAAAATGGTCTGTTTTTAGTTCCCAAAGTGATCGAATAAAAAATAACGTATGCCCCAATCTCTCCACGATCTCCACGACCAAAGCCTGACCGAGCTCAGCCAAACGCTGCGCTCTAAGCAAGTCAGTGCCACCGAACTCGCCCAGCATTTCTTAACCCGTGCGAAAGCCGACAGCTCCGGCGCTTTCTTAGAAATCGATGAAGCCGCCACCCTGGCCCAAGCCAAGGCCTCCGACGCCCGCTTGGCCGCTGGCAACGGCGGCTGCCTAGAAGGTGTGCCCTTGGCCCACAAAGACGTGTTCGTTACCCGCGACTTCCACACCACCGCAGGCTCCAAAATTTTGAGCGGCTACCGCTCACCGTTTGACGCCACCGTGGTGCAAAAACTCGGTGCCGGCGTCAACGACCAGGGCGGCGCGGGCATGGTGACCTTGGGCAAGCTCAACTGCGACGAATTCGCCATGGGCTCGGCCAACGAAAACTCGGCGTTCGGCGCTGTGAAAAACCCATGGAATGCCGAACGCGTTCCCGGTGGCTCCTCGGGCGGCAGCGCCGCCGCCGTGGCCGCCCGTTTAACCCCGGCCGCCACGGGCACCGACACCGGTGGCTCCATTCGCCAGCCTGCCAGTTTTTGCGGCATCACCGGCATTAAGCCCACCTATGGCCGGGCCTCGCGCTACGGCATGATCGCCTTCGCCTCCAGCCTGGACCAAGCTGGCCCCATGGCCCGCAGCGCCGAAGACTGCGCCTTGCTGCTCAGCGCCATGTGCGGCCCTGACCTTGACCGTGACTCCACCTCTCTAGACCTGCCTAGCGAAAATTACTCCGCCCAACTGAATGCCAGCTTGGCGGGCTTGCGCATTGGCATCCCCAAAGAATTCTTTGGCAACGGCTTGGCCACCGACGTGCGCACTGCGGTTGACGCCGCCTTGCAAACACTGGAGGCCCAAGGTGCCCAGCTCGTCCCGATTACGCTGCCGCGCACCGAACTGGCCATTCCCGTGTACTACATCATTGCGCCTGCCGAAGCCAGCTCCAACCTCAGCCGCTTTGATGGTGTGAAGTTTGGCCACCGTGCCAAAGACTACAGCGACCTCGTTGACATGTACAAAAAGACCCGCTCCGAGGGCTTTGGTGAAGAGGTCAAGCGCCGCATCATGACGGGCGCCTATGTGCTCTCCCACGGCTACTACGACGCCTACTACCTGCAAGCGCAAAAAATCCGCCGCATGATTGCAGACGACTTCCAGCGCGCTTTTGCGCAAGTCGATGTCATTGCAGGCCCCGTCGCCCCCACCGTGGCCTGGAAGCTAGGCAACAATGCCAGCGACCCACTGGCCGACTACCTGGCCGACATCTTCACCCTGCCCGCCTCACTGGCGGGCTTGCCTGGCATGAGCGTGCCCGTGGGCTTTGGCGAAGCGGGCATGCCCGTGGGCATGCAACTCATTGGCAACTACTTGGCAGAGGCCAAGTTGCTCAATGTGGCGCACCAGTTTCAATGCAATACCGATTTTCACCTTCAAAAACCTGAAGGCATTTGATATGTACAACGCATCTGACGAAGCGATTGCGCAACGCATTGCAGCAGGAGAGTCTTCTCGGTGCGAATTCAAAAGTGCCCTCTCCAGCAAAGGCGATGGCAAAGAAAAAATTTGCCGCACCATCTGCGCCTTTGCCAATGACCTGAACGGCAAAGAAGAGTTTGGCCTCATTGCCTTGGGTGTGAATGACGATGGCTCGCCCTCTGGACTGGCGATTGACGACGAGTTGGAGCAAAAAATTTCGTCCATTCGAGGTGAAGGAAAAATCATTCCCTTCCCCAGCTTTGTCACAGTAAGGCGCATGTACCGCGGCCAACCCATTTTGTGCATTGAGGTGCAGCCCAGTGTCTCTACGCCCGTCAAATTTGACCAGCGTATTTGGGTGCGCCCGGGCAACGTCACGCACTTGGCCAATGCAGAAGATGAGCGCCGCCTCAATGAAAAGCGCCGCAACAAAGACCAACCCGACGACGCCCAAGTCCTGGAAGGCTTCCACATCAACGACTTGAATTTAGAGTACTTCAAAAATCAATATGTGGTGCAAGCTTTTGCACCTGATGTTTTGCAAGCCAATGGTCGTACGCAGGAAGAGCGTCTGGCCAGCACCAAGATGGCAGGGCAAGGTCGAGATGGCGTGTTGTACCCCACGGTTTTGGGCATGCTGTGCTTGGGC
>JBIPME010000461.1:0-2597 GCA_044369275.1 Rhodoferax sp. | reverse complement strand
TCGTCAAACCGCTGCTTGGTGGCCGCCTGCACCGCGTCCACACACCTGCCGGGCGCGGGGAAGTTCTTGGACATGCCCTTGACCATGTTGCGCGCAAACTGGAAATACGCATCGCCTTGCGGGTGTTGGCAAGGCCAATCGCGCACCAAAGGCAAAGGCCGCACGCTGGCCACGCTGCGAGCAAAATCCAGCGCCTGCGCCAGCAGCGCCTGCGCCGATGGGGCCACGGCATCAAACAGCTTTTGCCCTGGCACCTGGACCAGCAAATCGCTTTTCACAGTCTCGCCGCTGACGACCATATTGAGCGCAGGCTCCACCCCCAAAGCCCGTGGCAAACGCTGGGTGCCGCCCGCGCCGGGCAACAAGCCCAGCTTCACCTCCGGCAAGGCCACGCTGGTGCCCGCTGCAACCACCCGGTAGTGGCAGGCCAGTGCCAGCTCCAAACCACCGCCCATGACCACGGTGTGCAACGCCGCTACCACGGGCTTGGTGGTGTTCTCCACCAAAGCAATGAGGCTGGACAAATTAGGCTCTTGCAGCGCCTTGGGCGAGCCAAATTCCTTGATGTCAGCCCCCCCAGAAAAGGCGGCACCGGCACCGGTGATCACGATCGCTTGCACGCTGGCATCGGCCTGCGCGCGGGCGATGCCAGCGGCCGCCGCCTGGCGGGTGGCCAATCCAAGTCCATTGACAGGGGGGTTATCCAAGGTGATCACAGCGACATCGCCATGCGTTTGGTAGTGGGCAGTCATACAGTTCCTATAGGTGAGCTAAGTTAGCAAGAGAGAAAAAAACAAAATAGAACGACCATTCATTTTTTATTGTAGAAGCAATGGTCTGGGGCCCTAGCACCATGGTCGCCATTGGGACACAAAAGGGACACAGAAGAAACCCATAAGAAGCCGAAAAGAAACACCAAAAAGTCAGGAAAAAGACAGCGCCCCCACCGCGCTCGGCGCTTTTGCCAACCTTTAAAACCAGCACACGGGGCAATACGCTGCAAGCCGTCAAGTCCACGCTACGCCAACCGCATGCGCTCAGCCAATCAATTTGCCGCATACTGCCGTTTAAATGCCATTTTGCGTCGCATTAAAAACCCATAAAAAGGATAAATTCATGCTATATGAAAACCCCGGTTTGCTCGACAAAGAGCGGACTATTGCAGGCCCAGGCTTTAACCGCTGGCTGATTCCCCCAGCGGCTTTGGCCATTCATCTGTGCATCGGAATGGCCTACGGCTTTTCTGTTTTTTGGTTGCCCTTGTCCAAAGCCCTGGGCATTAAAGAGGCTGTGAAATGCGGCCCGGATGTGGGGTTTTGGGGGCAACTGTTCACCACCCGCTGCGACTGGCAAATCTCCACCTTGGTTTGGATGTATACCTTGTTTTTTGTGCTGCTGGGCTCGAGTGCCGCCATCTGGGGCGGTTGGTTAGAGCGCGTGGGGCCTCGAAAAGCCGGGGTGGTCTCGGCATTGTGCTGGTGCGGCGGCATGCTGTTCTCGGCTTGGGGGATTTATTTGCACCAGTTTTGGATGATGGTGCTGGGCTCGGGCATTGTGGGCGGCATTGGTTTGGGGCTGGGCTATATCTCCCCCGTCTCCACCTTGATCAAGTGGTTCCCTGACCACCGGGGCATGGCCACCGGCATGGCAATCATGGGCTTTGGTGGCGGGGCCATGATTGGTTCGCCCTTGGCAGCAGATTTGATGAAGCATTTCGCCAGCCCAACGGACGTGGGCGTGATGCAAACCTTCATCACCATGGCCTGCATTTACTTTGTGTTCATGGTGGCAGGGGCCTTTGGCTACCGCGTGCCGGAGACGGGCTGGAAGCCTGCGGGCTGGAAACCTGCCCCCGCCCAAGCCAACAACAACATGGTCACCCAACGCCATGTGCACGTGCGCAAGGTCTGGGGAATTCCACAATTTTGGCTGGTCTGGATGGTGCTGTGCATGAACGTGAGTGCGGGCATCGGCGTGCTCGGCATGGCCTCGCCCATGTTGCAAGAAATTTTTGGCGGCAGCTTGATTGGCATTTCCACCAAATTTGCCGATCTGGACAAAACACAACTCGCCGCCATTGCCACCATCGCGGCGGGGTTTACGGCGCTGTTGAGTTTATTCAACATTGGCGGGCGCTTCTTCTGGGCCAGTTTGTCTGACTTTTTGGGCCGCAAAATGACCTACGTGGTGTTCTTCGTCCTGGGTGGGGCGATGTACTTTAGCGTGCCTAGCAGCGCCGCTGCGGGCAACACGGTGCTGTTTGTGGCGGCATTCTGTGTCATTTTGAGCATGTACGGCGGTGGCTTTGCAACCGTTCCCGCGTATTTGGCCGACCTGTTTGGCACGCAGATGGTAGGCGCCATCCACGGCCGCCTGCTCACGGCCTGGGCTACAGCGGGTGTGTTGGGGCCTGTGGTGGTGAACAAAATGCGTGAATACCAACTCGACTTGGGCATCCCACGCGAGCAGGTGTACAACCAAACCATGTACATCTTGGTGGGCATGCTGGTGGTGGGCCTGGTCTGCAACCTCTTGATTCGCCCCTTGAACGACAAATGGTTCATGACAGACGACGAGCTGGCCACCGAAAAGCGCCT
>JBIPME010000050.1:0-8478 GCA_044369275.1 Rhodoferax sp. | reverse complement strand
CGCAATATTGTATGCAGACTGGTAGCTTTCAGAATCTAAAGAATAAGATTTTTTTAAACTAATTTCAGCTTCATTTTTTCGCCCATTAGCAAGCAAGCACATTCCATGCTCTTGCCAAGAATTTGCCTTTTGTGCGTAATTTGGCGTTGCAATGGCAGCCTCAAAAAATTTTAGCGCATCATTTAGCCTATTTCTTTTGCACATAAGAACGGCATAATTATGTTTTATTTCAGCAGATTCCGAATTGATAGTAAGTGCCTTTTGAAAATTTTGATCAGCCAATTCAAAATCACCCATCTTCATGTAAATGAGCCCAATCATATTGTAAGACTCAAACCATTGGGGATCTGCTGTTATCGCTTGCTTAACTTCGTCTAGTGCAATATTGGTTTTTCCATCTTTAAAGTAAAGCACTGCCAATTGCAAGCGATTGGATGCGCGCTTTCTCGTTTCTGGTTCATCCGAGCTGGTATATATTTCTTTAGAACCATAATTTGCAGTGCTTGCGCAGCCATGCAAAATCACAAGACAAAAAATGTAAATAATACTTAAAAACCATGGCCTTGGATTCAAGCTCGGAGAGTATGCATTAGCCATTTACAGCACCATCCACTTTATTTATTTTGCTCAGATTGATCGACAATGGAAATGACACGCTGTTTGAAAATTCTTTTTTCAACCTGTGTTCTGTCATTAACCTCTCCGGCCAGCTGACCGCACGCAGCATCAATATCGTCGCCACGTGTTTTCCTAATTGTTGTGACAATTCCTTGCTGCAATAGTACCGCTGCAAAAGCATTAATCGCTGTATTTTCTGAACGTAACAAACCAGATGCAGGAAAAGGATTAAATGGAATTAAATTAAGTTTGCATGCACCATTTAAAAGGTTATTTTTTCGCAATACAGCCACAAGCTCCTCAGCATGGGCTATGCTGTCATTAACTTCTTTGAGCATACAATATTCAAACGTGATGAAGTCACGTGGTGCATATTGCAAATATCGAACACAAGTTTGCAACAATTCATCGATTGGATATTTTTTATTCAGGGGGACTAAGTTATTACGCAATGCATTATTGGGCGCATGTAGTGAGACGGCCAACGCAACGGGGCAATCAAGGCCTAATTTATCCATCATTGGCACAACGCCAGAAGTTGATACCGTCACGCGGCGACGTGATAGGCCGTATCCATGGTCATCTAGCATGATGCGCAACGCACGTACCAAAGGTTCATAGTTTTGCAGCGGCTCACCCATTCCCATCATGACGACGTTGGAAATTACGCGCTCATCCTTTTTTAGGTATTTGCGTAAAAAATGTTCCGCGAACCATAACTGTGCAATGATTTCAGCAGTATTTAAATTACGACTAAAACCTTGGTGTCCGGTTGAGCAAAATCTGCATCCCACTGCACAACCTGCTTGAGATGATACGCACAAAGTACCACGATCGTCTTCAGGAATAAATACAGTTTCAATAACATCGCCAGCGCCAACATCAAACAACCATTTGATAGTTCCATCTGAGGAAATATGTTGGGAAACAATTTTAGGTGCTGGTATGTTTGCTTCGTTAGTTAGTTTTTGGCGCAGTGATTTGGCCAAATCACTCATTTCATGAAATTGAGAAGCGCCTTTAATGTGTATCCAGCGGAATAACTGTGTCGCACGAAAACGCTTCTCGCCTAATTCTGCGCAATATACAGCCAATCCGTCCAGATCGTAATCAAGTAAATTGACTGTCATAGCATTTTTAACGTGAATATACGTTCATGCCAGCAAAGAAAAAGTTGATCTCAACAGCTGCAGTTTCAGGTGCGTCAGATCCATGCACCGCGTTAGCGTCGATGCTGTCTGCAAAATCAGCGCGGATTGTCCCAGCTGCTGCTTTTTTCGGGTCAGTCGCGCCCATCAAATCACGGTTTTTAAGGATCGCATTTTCACCTTCCAATACCTGAATCATTACAGGACCAGAGATCATGAAGCTGACCAAGTCTTTAAAGAATGGGCGCTCTTTGTGAACTGCGTAAAAAGCTTCCGCTTCACCACGTGACAAATGTGCCATACGTGCGGCGATTACTTTCAAGCCAGCGGCTTCAAAACGCGCATAAATTTGACCAACAACATTTTTAGCAACTGCATCTGGCTTAATAATGGATAAAGTTCGTTCTATTGTCATATTACATCTTCAATTAAATTTAAAAAATCTGCTTACTAAGCAAAGCCATGCAGTTTAACATTGCTTGCCTAGCGTCTTCTGCCACTTCTGCGTAAACCATTGCCGCCCCTAGGACGCTGTGTCTCATTTTGTTGTTGACGACTGAGGCTATCACCACCGATGTAGCCCAACGATGTTTTCATCGGGTCCGGTTGGTTGGATGCAGATTGTCTATTGGGTTGCTTATCCGAATTGTTTTGTGCATTGCGTCGCTCTGCACCATCTTTAGCCACAAATGGTTTTCGATTGTTGTTACGGCGCAGTCCACGCAGGCTTCGATTTTCGGTGCCTGTTTTTTCACGCGAATGAGGCTGGGCATTCGCCGAAAGCTCTTCACGGGGCTTGCGCACACCAGAGGCCTGTACCAGGGCACGCATATCGCTGTCATCAAGCTCTACCCAAGCACCACGCTTTAGACCACGGGGCAAGACTACAGCGCCGTAACGAATCCGAATCAAGCGACTTACCGCATGCCCTACCGACTCGAACATCCGTCTAACTTCGCGATTACGGCCTTCTGAAATCGTGACACGGTACCAGCAATTGGCCCCCTCACCGCCACCTTCTTCTATGCCAGAAAATTGTGCCATACCATCGTCAAGGCGCACACCTGTCAAAAGCATTAGCTTTTCTTCTTTGTTGAGTGCGCCCAAAACACGCACTGCATATTCTCGCTCCAAGCCAAAACGCGGGTGCATGAGATTATTCGCAAGCTCCCCCGAGCTGGTAAACAGCAACAAGCCTTCTGTATTGAGATCGAGCCGCCCGACAGATTGCCATTTGCCTTGCGGCAGTTTAGGCAAGCGTCGAAACACTGTGGGTCGATTTTGTGGGTCGTCGTGCGTAACCACTTCACCTGCGGGTTTGTGGTAGGCGATGACGCGTGCCGCAGGAGGGTCAATACGAAATCGAATGGGTTTACCATTGACCTTGATGCTATCGCCAAATTGAATTCTTTGGCCAATGTGTGCAGGTTCATTGTTGACCGAGATGCGGCCTTCCAAAATGAGCTGCTCCATCTCAAGGCGAGATCCCATGCCTGATTGCGCCAATACTTTGTGCAATTTGGGAGTTTCGACCATCGGAGACAACACCCTCTTGGTAATAACAAGGTCTTGTGCCTCTTCATCGGCATCAAATTGTCCCGACAAAATATCACCAAATCGGTGTGCAGAATTAGTCAAGACAAGCTCTACTTGAGATGGATTAGCCCCCTCATGCTGGGGTGTGGCGGCCTGTGCTTGCGCAGCCACTTGTGGGTTAAGTGCTGTTTTTGTAGCATCTTGTGCTTGCGCTTCGGGTTCATTTTCATTCATTTTTTGATCGATTCCAATGCTGGGGCTACTTGGTTTTAAAGCCCCTTATTCCACGGTACTGGCTCTTATTCAGAGGCTGCTTCTAAAGAAATATCTAACTGTTGATTTGCATTCAATGTTGTCGGCGCTTGCGAAACTGCAGTATTTGATTGCGACACCAAGGCTTCGAAAGAGGTTTCCGCCACGGATGACGTGTCCAAAAGCGGCAGCCCATCGAGTGATTTAAGTCCTAAGTCATCTAAAAATTGTTTGGTCGTCGCAAAAAGTGCGGGCCGACCCGGAGCCTCTCTGTGCCCTATCACCTCAACCCAGCCACGATCTTCTAGCTGTTTGATCAACAAAGAACTGATGGTAACGCCTCGAATATCTTCCATGTCGCCACGGGTCACAGGCTGCCTATACGCAATGATGGCCAATGTCTCTAAGGTTGCTCGGGTGTACCGTGGCGGCTTTTCTGGGTGCAAGCGATCCAAAAATTCACGCATTTCAGGCCGACTTTGAAAGCGCCAGCCGCTTGCGACATGCACTAGCTCAACACCTTTATGAGCCCAGTCATCTTTTAATTGCTCCAATAATATTTTGAGGGTATCGGCACTTAAAGCATCATCAAATACAGTCCGCATATCGCGCATTTGCATGGGCTGCTGCGCACAAATCAGCGCAGTCTCTAAGACCCGTTTAGCATCTGCCATATTCATAATATTAAGGCTTTTCGCGTATTTGTTTACCTTGGGCGCATTTGAAATCGGATTATTTGAAAATAAGCCTTGGAAAAAATCCCAACACTTAGCTATTCAACTTAACGGCATTGGGATTCGTAAAATCCCAGTATTCAGTAGCTGCGTGTGCTGACACGTGTTTTTAATTGTAACGCAGCTCGGCTGTTGCCAATAAAGTTTGAAAATCAGAAGGGGGGGGGCACTCGAAGGCCAATTCTATCCCAGACACTGGATGCGCGAATGCCAGTTGGAAAGCGTGCAGGGCTTGCCTATCGATTCCGGCATCCAACAAACCGGCATAAACCTTGTCCCCTACCAGTGCATGGCCCAGCGAAGCCGCATGCACGCGGATTTGATGGGTTCTGCCAGTGTGCAAAATGCAGCGCAACAAGCAGCATTGCACAGAGTTAGCCAGGCATACAAAGTCCGTTTGCGCAGGTTTACCGGCGTGTGAATCTAAGTTAACCACCGCCATTCGCAGGCGGTTGCGCGGGTCTCGGCCAATGGGGGCGTCCACTTTCTTGGGCGAAGGTAGTTTCCAAGTGCCTTGTGCAACAGCCAGGTACTGGCGGCTGATGGCGCGTTCGGCCATTGCACGCACCAAGGCATCCATGGCCTCTCGCGTGCGCGCTACCACCATCAGCCCACTGGTGTCTTTGTCCAAGCGGTGCACAATGCCCGCCCGTGGCACCAGTGAAAAGCATGGGTCGCGTGCCAACAAACCATTGAGCAGCGTGCCACTCCAATTGCCTGGTGCGGGATGCACCACCAAGCCCGCAGGTTTATTCAACACGAGGATGGATGCGTCTTCATAGACCACATCCAGGTCGAGGGCTTGCGGTTTAAAAGCCAAACTTTGGGCAGTCGGTTTGAGTTCAATCTGTACCGCATCGCCCGCTTTGAGCTTTTGCGCGACCTTGTGCACCACTTGGCCATTGACTTGGGCTAAACCAGTTTCCACCATTTGTTGCAGATAGCTGCGGGAGAACTCTTGTACTACCATTGCCAAAACACGGTCAAGCCGTTGGCCGTGGTGCCCAGCGTCGGCTTGGAAGCTGCGAATCTCCGCTTCGCTGTTTAAGGACTCCATTTCCTCTGCCCAATCGCCCCCAAGGGGGGTCGATATAATTCCTACGGTCTGTTTCAAGAAAGTTCCCTCAATGTTTCGAGTCAAATTATCGGTCTTTTACGCCATGGTGATGGGTTTACTCATGCTCAGTGCTTGCTCCACAGCGGTAGTAGACCGGACGCTGGGAATGACTCCCAATGCAATCTACGAGGAAGCCAAAGAAGAAATGGCCAATATCCAGTGGGATAAAGCCATTATTTTGTTAGAAAAACTCGAGGGTCGCGCTTCGGGCACCCTGTTATCGCAACAAGCGTCTTTGGACAAAGCCTATGCCCAATACAAAACCGGAGAGCCCGCGCAGGCTATTTCCACGTTAGAGCGCTTTATTAAGCTCAACCCCGCAAGCCCCGCCTTGGACTATGCGCTGTACCTTAAAGGTGTGGTGACGTTCAATGAAAATTTAGGCTTTTTCTCTTCCATCTCGCGCCAAGACCTCTCTGAGCGCGACCCCAAGGCGTCCAAAGAATCTTTTGCCTACTTTAAGGAGTTGGTTGACCGTTTTCCCGACTCACAGTACGCAGAAGATGCACGCCAGCGTATGAATTACATCGTGCGCTCCTTAGCCCAATACGAAGTGCACGTGGCGCGCTACTACTTTAAGCGTGGGGCTTATGTGTCAGCCATTGGCAGGGCGCAAACCGCCATTTCAGATTTTCGTGATGTACCGGCCATTGAAGAGGCGATTTACATCCTCTACAAATCCTACGATGCCTTGGGCATGGTTCAGTTGCGTGACGATGCCTTGCGGGTCTTAAGCAGCACCTATCCGCGATCTGAATTTTTGCTCAATGGGGGCAAAAAAAATACGGACCCTTGGTGGAAGATGTGGTGATTTCTTGCAGCATGCCCCGGTAACTCGGGGCATCTGCTAAGCGCCGCATCGCGGGCAATGCCGCTAAAAGTTGGCGACCATAACCTCTTTTCAAGAGCCTAACATCGCAAATTACCAATACACCGCGATCCGACTCCGTCCGAATAAGGCGCCCTGCCCCTTGCTTTAAAGCCATGGCGGCTTGGGGCAAATACAAGGACTTAAACGCATTTTTGCCTTGCGCCTCTAGCTGCTGTGCTTGGGCTTGTAGCAGCAAATCGTCAGGGGAAGAAAAAGGCAGCTTGTCAATCACCAGCAATTGCAAGGCCTGACCCGGCACATCAACCCCCTCCCAAAACGAGGCGCATGCCACCAACACAGCCCCCCGCCCTGCGCCCTGCACAGCGCTGGAAAAGCGCTCCAGCAGCACTTGTTTAGGCCATTGCCCTTGCACCAAAACCTCTAAGGTATGCGCAGCGCTTGGCTTGCTCGGTTCTGTCGATTGCACCGCAGGCTGGGCTGTCGCATCTTCCAGCGCTTCGTCCATCGCCGCTTGCACCGTTTGTGCCAGATGCTGCGCCAGCGCTTGCGCAATCGCATGCATAGCACGCAGCGAGGTGGTCAGCACCAAGGTGCGTCCACCCAAAATCTGAGCCCCCTCATACGCCAGCTTGGCCACCGCAGCGCTGTGCGCAGCATCACTGGGTTCAGGGCAGTCTTCGGGGATGTACAAACCCGCTTGCTGCGCATAATCAAACGGACTGGGAATTTTCAACACCTGCGCGCCCTGTAAGCCACAGGAGGCCACAAAGTCCGACAACTCGGCACCATGGCCCAAGGTGGCAGAGGTAAAAATCCAAGACTTGCGGCCTGTCTGCGTTGTGGGCGCTGTAGCAACTGGGGATGCAGGCGCGAGCACTCTGGAGACCATTGCCTGCGAAATATCCAAGGGCGATTGAAAAAAGCGCACCTCCGACCCCACCTCCACCCAGCGAATCGACCCCGCCACCGCAGGCTGCACAAAGCTCTCCAATAAAAGCATGAAGCGCTGCAAGCGTGCATGCAGCGTTTGCAATGCAGGGTGGACCTCGGCCACCTGCTCTAAAGCGGCGGCTTGGTCCCGCAGCGCTGCCATGAGCTGCGCCATAAGCTGATGCCATTGCAGCGCAGGCACGCCCTGCGGGGCCCCGGCAAGCCACTCCAGCCGTGCCGCCACGTGCTTACCCGCAAAACAAGCGTGCAAGGCCTGCAAGGCTTGGGAATGCGCTAGCAACAAACTGCCCCAATCGGCAAAACCACGGGCATGTTGTTGCGACAGCTTGCCCAAATCGGTTCCCACATCCCTGAGTTGCCTGCTGCTCCAGTGGCTACCTAAAAACTGCACGCCTACGGCATTGAGCTGGTGGGCCTCATCAAAAATCACACTTTGTACGCTGGGCAAAAGCTCCGCCACGCCCGACTCGCGCACATTCAAATCGGCAAAAAACAAATGGTGGTTGACCACCACCACGTCCGCAGCCAAGGCCGCACGCCGAGCCTTGTTAACGTAGCAAGCTTGGGCTTGGGGGCACTGTGCGCCCAGGCAGTTGTCACGGGTGGAGGTTACCCAAGGCGCGATGGGCGAACCCTGCTCCAAGGCCGCCACCTCGGCCAAATCCCCCGTACGGGTCCCCAGAGCCCAACGCTCTAGGCCCGCCAGCAAGGACAGCGCCGCGTCATCCAACAACACCGGGGCTTGGCGGGCCTGGCCTAAACGCTCCAAACAGAGGTAGCTGCTGCGCCCTTTTAGCAGCGCCACCTGCACCGCAACCCCCAAGGCCTGCCTTAAGCGTGGAATATCGCGTAAAAACAATTGGTCTTGCAGCGTCTTGGTGGCCGTAGAAATCAGTACCCGCTCGCCGCTGAGCAGGGCCGGGATCAGGTACGCAAAGGTCTTGCCGATCCCTGTGCCCGCCTCTACCACCAACATGCCGCCCTGCTCCATCGTGTGGGCCACGGCTTGCGCCATCTGCATTTGGCCCGCACGCGGCTGGTAGTGCACCAGTGCGCCGCCCGTAGCCAAGCTGGCGGCCAACGCATGGGTAACGCGGTCTGGCAAAGCCATTACAGCGCTACACAAGAAAGCAGCACAGCAAAACAGGATGAAGGGACTGGCACCGCGCTGCTCATGGGGGCGTTACCAAGCTGGGCTTCAGAGGTTGGTTCTCGGCAATGCGCTTGTCGCGCTCGGCACGGCGTTTTTGCGCATCTTCTAATTTTTGGGCGTAAGCCGCACTGTTTTGC
>JBIPME010000460.1:0-2615 GCA_044369275.1 Rhodoferax sp. | reverse complement strand
AGACCACGTCAAAGGCCACGTCAGCGCCCTCAATCCGTATATTTTTAAGTGCTTTGCTGCGCACAAAATCGCTGCCCGTATTCGGGTCCAACACCGTTTGAAGGGCGTCCATCAGTGCTTGCTCTGTCAAAACCATACCGTTTTTCTCCAATAATCAAGTGCTATCAATTGCACTGGAGTCTAGCCTGTCGCCCAAACCCTGCGCACTGTCTTGGTCAAACAGGCTGAGGTTTTAAACCGTGGCCTCGAACTACACGTCACGCCACAGGTGAAGCCACACCCTAAAGCCATGGCCAGAGCCTTGGCATACACCTGCGCCTAAAATGCCCAGGTGAACTACCTACTCAATGCCGATCTCCACTGCCACTCCGTCATCTCCGACGGAACCCTGTCCCCCGAAGCCTTAGCGCAACGGGCACATGACAACGGTGTCGCCCTCTGGGCGCTCACCGACCATGACGAGCTGGGGGGCCAACACCGTGCGGCCGCAGCCGCGCGTGCGCTGGGCCTGCCCTACCTGACGGGGGTGGAAATTTCGGTGACTTTTATTGGCAAAACGGTGCATATCGTGGGCCTCGGTTTTGATGCTGACAACGCAGCGCTGATTGCCGGACTCGCGCAAACCCGTGGCGGGCGCAAAGAGCGCGCCCAAGAAATGGCCCAAGGCCTGTCCAAAGTGGGGATTACGGGTTCTTTTGAAGGCGCTTTGCAATTTGTGGGCAACCCGGAGTTGATTTCACGCACGCACTTTGCCCGTTTTTTGGTTGAGAGCGGCGTGTGCAAAGACACCCACGAGGTTTTTCGTAAATACTTGACCGAAGGCAAGCCGGGTTTTGTACCGCACCGCTGGGCCACCCTAGGCGATGCCATTCGCTGGATTACACAGGCAGGCGGCGTGGCCGTTATCGCGCACCCGGCGCGCTACCAATTCAAGCCCAATGAAGAGTACGCCCTGTTCACCGAGTTCAAGGGCCATGGAGGCGCTGCGGTCGAAGTAATTACGGGCAGCCATACCGTGGCGGAGAGTGTTGAATACACCGCAACCGCTTTGGAGTTTGGGCTGGCGGCATCGCGTGGCAGCGACTTCCACAGCCCCGAAGAAAGTCGAATTGATTTGGGCGCTTTGCCTACCCTCAACGAGCGCCTGACCCCTGTTTGGAAGCTGCTAGAGGACCGCATCCAGACTGCGTAAAAAAATCCCACCATGGCCCAATACTTTGAAGTACACCCAGACAACCCCCAACTTCGGCTACTCAAGCAAGCCGCTGCCTTGCTTGAAAAAGGCGGGGTACTGGCCGTACCCACAGACTCCAGCTACGCGCTGGTTTGCCGCTTAGATGACAAAGCTGCGACCGATCGCCTGCGCCAGATTCGCGCCATAGACGACAAACACCATCTGACCCTGCTGTGCCGCGACCTCAGTGAGCTGTCTAGCTATGCACGTGTGGACAACCGGCAATACCGCTTAATGAAGTCCGCCACCCCGGGTCCCTACACCTTCATCTTAGAAGCCAGCAAAGAGGTGCCACGCCGCGTAAGCCATCCTTCGCGCAAAACCATTGGGCTGCGCGTTCCAGACCACAGCGTGCTGCAAGCACTGTTGGCAATCCATGGCGCGGCGTTATTGGGCACCACCTTGGTACTCAAGGATGAAGTGCAGCCCTGCAACGACCCGCCAGACATTCGCGCCCGGTTAGAGCACCAAATTGAAGCCGTCATTGATGCCGGGGCTTGCCCGTTGGAGCCCACCACCGTGGTCGACTTAACCGGAGATGCCCCCAGCCTGCTGCGACAAGGTCGCGGCGACGCCGCACGCCTAGGACTCTGAGACAATAACGGCCATGGAAATTTCACAACTGGTTCAAACCGTCACCGTGTCCGCCATTCCCATACTCATGGCAATCACGTTACACGAAGCCGCGCATGGCTACACCGCACGTTATTTTGGTGACGATACCGCTTGGAAACTGGGGCGCAACACCCTCAACCCCATCGCCCACATTGACCCTGTTGGCACGATTGCACTGCCCTTGTTGTTGTTTTGGCTGACCTCGGGCGCATTTTTAATTGGGTATGCCAAACCGGTTCCCGTCAGGTTTGGCAATTTACGCAACCCCAAGCGCGACATGGTGTGGGTGGCCTTGGCGGGGCCTGCGGCCAACCTGGTGCAAGCTGTGGGGTGGCAACTGCTGCTCTCGCTAGCGTACAGCATGCAACACGCGGAGTATTTTTTCATCCTCATGTGCCAAGCTGGTATCACCATCAATATCGCGCTGTTTGTATTTAACCTGATCCCCATTCCCCCGCTAGATGGTGGGCGTGTGCTCATGGGTTTGCTGCCGATTAAAGCCGCGCTGGCCCTGTCTAAGCTAGAGCCCTACGGCATGTTCATCGTGATCGCTTTAACCGTAACCCAGTGGGCCCAAACCGTCTGGATGCAGCCCCTGATGTCGTTCACACGCAGGGCCATCGCAAGCCTGCTATAGCCCTTGGCAATACTGCCGCAGTAGGCCTATTGAAACAAAAAAACCCATGAAACCAACCCGTTTTTTAACTGGAATTACCACCAGCGGCACACCCCACCTCGGCAATTACGTGGGCTCCATTCGGCCTTC
>JBIPME010000459.1:0-2625 GCA_044369275.1 Rhodoferax sp. | reverse complement strand
GAGGGTGTAAGAATTTTTGTGTAAACGGTCTTTTGGCAGGAAACTGCCGTACTTCCAGAAAGAAGAGAAATGACCGTAAGCAACGAAGTTATAGACAGCCTGCTGGCTGACTACAAAAAGCCCGAAGACCTCATAGGCGAAAACGGCCTACTCAAGCAGCTGACCAAACGGCTCGTAGAGCGCGCTTTGCAAGCCGAGATGGCGCAGCACCTTGGGCACGCTAAAAACTCCACCGTAGCCAACGCCACGGGCAACACCCGAAACGGTAAAAGCCGCAAAACGCTCAAAGGCGAATTCGGTGAGTTACCCATAGAAATACCGCGTGACCGCCATGGCAGCTTTGAGCCCCAAATCATCCCCAAACACCAAACCCGCTGGGACGGATTTGACGAGAAGATTTTGTCGCTCTACGCCCGTGGCATGACCGTACGCGAAATCCAAAGTCACCTCGAAGAAATGTACGGCGCTGAAGTATCCCCCACCCTGATTTCATCGGTCACGCAGGCGGTCATGGAGGATGCCAAAGCCTGGCAGAACCGTCCTCTGGATGCGCTGTACCCCATCGTCTACCTGGACTGCATCCACGTCAAAGTGCGTGATGGCGCCGTGGTGCGAGCCAAGGCCGTGTACCTGGCGCTGGGCATCAACATGGCAGGAGAAAAGGAGATCCTGGGCCTGTGGATTGCACAGACAGAAGGGGCCAAGTTCTGGCTGCAGGTCGTCACCGAACTCAAAAACCGTGGGGTGCAAGACATCTTCATTGCCTGTGTGGATGGCCTCAAGGGATTCCCCGAGGCTATTGAGGCGGTGTATCCCAAGACAGCGGTGCAACTGTGCATCGTGCACATGGTGCGCAACAGCCTCAATTACGTGAGCTGGAAGCTACGCAAAGCGGTGGCGGCTGACCTGCGCAGCGTCTACGCCTCGGTGACCGAGCAGCAGGCTCAAACGAGGCTGCAAGAGTTCGAGGATAAGTGGGGTGCTGACTACCCCACCATCGTTAAATCATGGCGGGCCAACTGGGCGCGTATCACGCCGTTCTTCGAGTATCCGCCGGAGATACGCAAGGTCATTTACACGACCAATGCGATTGAGTCGGTGAACATGAGTTTGCGCAAAATCACCAAGAACCGGGGCTCGTTTCCCAGTGACGATGCCGTGCTGAAATTGTTCTATCTGGCCCTCAATAACATCAGCAAGAAGTGGACGATGCCGATCAGGGATTGGAAGGCTGCGCTGACCCGATTTACCATTCAGTTCGAGGAGAGAATGCCAAAGCCCTAAAATCCATGCTGCCGTTTACACAAAATTCGGGACACCCTCGCAACACTAGGAACCGAACTCATTGAATTGAGGAACTGGCAACCTCAACGACGCCAAATGACAAAATATTTTCAACCATTGGCCCAATATCTTCAGCATTGAAACCGACCACAGATAATATTTTCTCTAGGTCAATCCAATTTGTTCCATCACCCTCCTGCCAATTCCATTCAGGAAAGTGCTTCGTATCATGCAAATGGTTTTCTAGCTTTACAGCAGACCAATGTCCGTATTCTTTCCAAATGGATTCAAGTAAATCCACCTCAGCATCACTAAATCTATCCAGTTCATCGATCGACGAATACAAGCATTCTTTTGCCAATTCAAGATACTGATGATTACCCTTGCGCGAGACATAAATAATTTTTTCGAAACTATTTTTATCAAATATTCGACTATTGCCTTCGATAATAGCAACCAATTCCGAGGTCGCCGGGCCATGCCTCATCGCACAAAGCCTGTCCCCTATCATCGGTACTCCGAATTCTTTATAAGAAAATCTTTCAGCAAGATAAAGCCATTTGGCCATTCGCAGCTTGGTAATATTTCGTTCACACAAACTCGCTTTGTGTAAAAAATAATAAACCAACTGGCCAGCTTTTTTTACGTCAAAATATTCGTTCGTGAGTTGCGTCATGTAAAGATGTATGAATATAGAGAAAGTTTCAACATTTTAAGAAAAAATTGCCATTTTTGTCAAGGTTGCTGCCGCACCAAACACCATAGAACCGAAACCACCAACAACAGCGGGCACAGCATGTGCAGGTACAAACTTCGGTACGCTACTCCGCGGTGCCTAAACAGCAGCTAAAGAGTAACTAAACCCATTGAGGTAAAAAAACCCGCTGACACAAATTCTACGCATGAACGGCAGCCCCGCCCCGAGCAGCCTGAGCCTGATTGCAGGCAACGCCCGCACTTCAAAGTCTCCGGCTTGGGCACGGACAAAAAACACGTCCTGATCCAATCTTCATCACCTGCCGCCAAAGTGGTTTCATTGCGTGCCGATGCGCACAGAACAGCAGCTTGCAGCACTTTCAAAACCAAAGCGCAAGCAGCCACAACTGAAAAAATAAAGCCTTCACACCCACCAGCCCCGCATCAAAGCCCTGCCTGCAATTTGATGCGTTCGTAGTTGGCGCGAAACAAAGCCAACGCATGTTGGTAGTTCTCTGCGGTGGTGATGCTGACCTGTGTCCAGTGGCGGTAGTTGGATTCTCCTCGGAAACGAAAAGGTTGCGCCATGCCTTGTGCAATAAAGGTCTTGGCCACCGCGGCATCGCTGGCAACGTGGGCCTCGCC
>JBIPME010000049.1:0-8539 GCA_044369275.1 Rhodoferax sp. | reverse complement strand
GACATCGTGCAGGTCCGACTCTTTGCGCAACCAATCCAAGGCCTCGCCCAAACTTCTTGGCAAAGAATACGCCGACAAATAGGCGTCGCCCTTCATCTCTGCTTTGGGTTTAATTTTATTTTTAATACCCAAGTAACCGCAGGCCAAAGTCATCGCCATGGCAACGTACGGGTTGGCATCCGCACCAATCACACGGTTTTCCACCCGGCGGGCAGAAGGCGAAGAAATGGGGGAGCGAATGCCCACGGTGCGGTTGTCATAGCCCCACTCAATGTTGATGGGGGCTGCGGTATTGCGTGACAAACGGCGGTAGCTGTTGACGTAGGGTGCCACCAGCGCCATGGCCGCCGGAATGTAGCGCTGCATACCGCCGATATAGTGCATAAACATCTCGGAGGGGCTGCCATCTTCGTTGCTAAACACATTGCGGCCTGTGGCAACGTCTAGCAAACTTTGGTGCACATGCATGGCACTGCCGGGCTCGCCCGCAATGGGCTTGGCCATGAAGGTGGCATACATGTCGTGGCGCAAAGCGGCCTCGCGCACGGTGCGTTTGAAGAAGAACACCTCGTCGGCCAGCCCCAAAGGCTGGGCATGGAAAAAGTTGATTTCCATCTGCCCTGCGCCCACCTCGTGGATCAGGGTGTCCACATTCAATTCCATTTTGTCGCAGTAGTCATAAATCTCTTCAAACAAGGGATCGAACTCGTTGACCGCGTCAATGCTGTAGGCCTGCCTGGAGGTCTCCGCACGGCCACTGCGCCCTACGGGCGGGCGCAGCAAGGTGTTGGGGTCGGTGTTGCGGGCGGTGAGGTAAAACTCCAACTCAGGGGCCACAATGGGCTGCAACCCTTCGGCTTCAAACAAATCGCAAACCCGACGCAGCACGCTGCGCGGCGCAAACGGAACCAGACGCCCCGAGTGGTCAAAGCAGTCGTGAATGACTTGCGCCGTAGGGTCTGCAGCCCACGGCACGATGCGCACCGTAGACGGGTCAGGACGCAGCTGCATATCGCGGTCGGTGGGTTCGATCACATCGTAGTAGGGGCCGCTTTCGGGAAACTCCCCCGTCACGCCCATGGCCACAATGGCCTGCGGCAAACGCATGCCGCGGTCTTCGGTGAACTTGGCACGGGGCAAAATTTTCCCCCGCGCCACCCCCGTCAAGTCCGGCACCAAGCACTCCACCTCGGTGACCCGGCGCTCGTTGAGCCATTGCTCCAAATCATTGAAATTCATCGTTTTGCTCTCACTCATTGCTTACTCCTTGCTGCATAGTGCAGTTAAAAACTGTAGGGTTTGCGGTGCAAACGCTGCTGCTGGTGCGCACGGCAGGCATCGCCAAAGGCCGTCAAAATCGCACTGTAAAACGGATTCTCCCAAGGCCGCCACTCAGGGTGCCACTGCACCGCATAGGCGAAGCTGGATGCATTTTGAACGCCAAAGGCCTCTACCAAACCATCGGGTGCAAAGGCCATGGGCTCCAAATCGGGGGCCAAGCGGTCTATGCCCTGTCCATGCAGGGAATTCACCCATGCCGACTCCGCTTGCGCCCATTGTGCAAACACCGAGCCAGGCGTCAAACGCACCGTGTGCGAAGGCGCGTACTTGTCATGCACCGAAGCCTGCTTGTCTTCGCGGTGGTCTTGCATGCCAGCGCACGCGTGCACACGCGGGTGCAAGGTGCCACCCAAGGCGACATTGATTTCTTGAAAGCCTCGGCAAATGCCCAGCACCGGCACCGAACGCGCCAAGCATGCTTGCAACAAAGGCAGCGTGAGGGCATCACGCGCCAGATCCAAGGGCAGCACCGGATCTGCCGAAGCTGCGCCATAGCGCTCGGGGTGCACGTTAGAAGGCGAACCGGTCAAGAACACGCCGTCCACCAAGGACAGCAGGGCATCGATGTCGGCAAGCGCGGCCAAAGGAAACACCACCGGCTGCAAGCCCGCAGGCGTTTGCACAGCGCGGGCGTATTTGTCGCCCAGCACCAAAAACGGCATCGCTTGGTCACCATCGCCCAATACGCGATGGTCCGCCGGCAACCAAACCAAGGGTTTGGGCATTGTCATATTCAATCTCCATCCTTTTTATCTGCTTGTACGCCAAGGCATTCCCAACAAGGCATTCCAAACCATTTGCAACCATTGTGGTGCAAAATTGGCAGCAATTCAGGGCCATTTGATCAAACCAGAAGGTACCACTTTCCCTACCAAGCCACCATGCTATCGGAACTTCTCATCACAGACATGACGCGGCGCGGCCCGTCAGACCCCATGCCCTTGCACCGACGTTTGTACGAGGCATTGCGCCAAGCCATTGTGACAGGCAAACTCGGCCCCGGCGATCGGCTCCCCTCCAGCCGCGACCTCACCCACGACCTCCAAATTTCGCGCAACACCGTGGTCATGGCACTGAACCAACTGATGGTTGAAGGCTACTTGGTGAGCCGCGTGGGCAGTGGCACCTATGTGCACGACAGCACCCCCCTGCGCCAGCGCCGCCCCCAAGCCCCAACCCCTGCGCACAACGCCAGCCCCCTATCGCAACGCGGCGTGGCGCTGTCCACCCAATTTTGCGCCACGCAACTCGAAATTCAACCCTTCACCCCGGGCACGGCGGACTTCAGCGCCTTCCCCGTGGCACTTTGGCAGCGCCTGCAAAACAAACATTGGCGCATGACCTACCCCGAAATGCTGGACTACAGCAACTCCGGCGGCCACGCCCCGTTGCGGCGCGCCTTGGCCGACTATTTGCGCATTTTTCGCAGCGTGCCGGTGGAGGCGGACCAAATCATCATCACCAGCGGCACGCAACAATCCTTGGAACTGTGCGCACAGCTCTTGGCCGACCATGGCGACACCGTCTGGGTTGAAGACCCGGCGTATTGGGGGGCCATCAAAGCCTTTATGGCCACCGGACTCAAGCCCCACCCCATCGCGGTGGACGCTGCGGGCATTGCACCGCAAAAAAGCGATGAGCAACACCCGCCGCGCTTGATCTACACCACGCCCTCGCACCAATACCCCACTGGCGCGGTCATGAGTTTGGCACGGCGCCAGGCCCTGCTGGCCTTGGCACGCGACCACCACGCCTGGGTGCTCGAAGACGACTACGACAGCGAGTTTCGCTTCAGCGGCCCGCCCTTGTCCTCCTTGGCTGGGCTAGACCGTGACGCACGCGTGCTGTACATGGGCTCCTTCTCCAAAGTGCTCTACCCTGGCCTGAAGCTGGCCTACCTGGTAGTGCCCAAACAGCTCATTTGCGCCTTTAGGCAAGCCCATTACGACCTCAACCGCCCAGGCCAAATGCCACTGCAAGCCGCATTGGCCGAATTTATTGAAATGGGCCACTTCTCTAGTGCCTTGCGCCGGGCAAGGCACAGCTATGCCCAGCGACGCCAATGCCTGCTGGCCGCATTGCAACCCTGCTTGGGCGAACGCATCCAAATCTCAGGGGCCGAACAAGGCCTGCACCTGTGCCTGCGCATGCCAGAAACCCAAGACGACATTGCCCTTGCAAAACGCATCACCGACCGAGGCCTGACCGTGCGCGCCCTCTCCGCCTACTGCCTGCGCCGACAAGACGCCAAAGGCTTGGTCATCGGCTACGGCTATGCACGCCTTGACGACATTGCCCGCTACGGCCCCGTGCTCGCGCAAGCCCTGCTTGCAGAATTACCGCCGTAAGCCTTGCCGCTGCCAATTCCCTCAGCCTAACTTTCATGCACGCGAAGCCTGCGCCCCGTAGCATGAAAGTTCTTTCACGTTAAGCAAGACTCAGACCTCGCTGATAATGCGCTTGCTCAACCCCATGGCATTCACATTCATTTACCCGCATTCACTTTCATTCACTTTCATTGACGTTAGACCGCTCAACCCGCATGAACCTCAACCTGCGCGCCCCCCAAAAACCTTGGCAGTTGCGACACCTACAGCGCTGGGCACTGGGCTTGCTGGCCTGCATCAGCTTGTTCGTACTCGACCAGATGCAACGCCCAGCACCCGCGCCGCCTGCGCAGGCATTGATAGCCTCTGGCGAAAACGCCAATGCCCGCACGAACTCCCAGCCTGCCACCTGGGTGACTGCCTCGCCCCCCCCCCCCCCCCCCCCCCCCCCCTCCATCCCAACATCCTCTGCGCACCATGCCTGCGACGCCCTGGCCCTAACGCCTGCACAAAACCTGCGCTGGGTGGCGCAAGGCGCGCTGCCCATGCCAAAGGGCGCGGCGGCTGCCCATGCCAGCGCCTTGTTAACCATGCCCGCCGATAGCCCTGTAGCCCTGATGGCATTTTGGTTTTCTGGAGAACGCGAAAGCGGCCCGCAAGTGCAAATCGCCGCCTCTGCGCTAGACCGGGCCAGCGGCACCTGGTCGACACCCCGTTTCGTGGTCAACCGCCACGTTCTCGCGCAACAACTAGGGGCAGGCGTGCGGCGCCTTGGCAACCCGGTTGCATGGTTGGATGCACAGCAACGCATTCACCTGTTTGTCGTGGGCACCGGCTGGGGTGGCTGGGGGGCAAGCCGCATCGTGCATCTGCAACAAACCCATGCAGATACCGCAGCCGCCACACCACCCGCCACACCACCCACGTTCAGCCCCGTGCGGACTTTGCCCTTGTCTTGGCTGTGGAACATCAGCTTTTTGGTGCGCAATGCACCCTTGCCCTTGGCCGACGGCGGCATGGTGCTGCCGGTGCACTTTGAAATGGGCATGAAATACCCAACCGCGCTGCGCATGGATGCCCAAGGCCAGTTGTTGGGCATGGTGCGCATGTCCCAGTCCCGCATGGGCAACACCCAGTACCTGCAACCCACACTGCTCACCCGCACGCCACAGCACTGGATTGCCCTGCTGCGCGACCAACGCGAAAACGGAAAAATCGGTGCCATGCAAAGCTTGGATGCTGGCACGCACTGGAGTGACCTGCCGCCTTTGAGTTTGGACAACCCCGACGCCGCCGTCGCAGCGCTGAACCTGGGGCCCAACCAAATGCTGCTGGTACACAACCCCAGCACCCAAGACCGTACCCGCTTAGACCTGAGCTACAGCCAAGACGGTGTGCATTGGCATTGGCTGCATACACTGGCGCAAAGCGCGCCGAAAGCCGAGTTCTCGTACCCCTTTCTCACCTGCGTAGGCAAGCAAGTCTGGATCAGCTACACCGCTGAGCGCAAAACCATTGCATGGCAACGCTTTGCACCAGCCCAGGAGTCACCATGATGCAGCCACTTTTTGACAGCTGGCCGCTGCTTGCGTTCAGCCAAACCCCCGCACTGCCAAGCTTGACCGCCATACGGCTTGACCAATGCCTGGGCTGGGGCTTGGTGTTGGCCTGGTGCGGCTGCATGGGACTGGACTTTAGCCTGCGCCGCTTGCACATTGCGCAGCGCAAAGTGCGCTGTTGGCAGGCCTGCTGTGTGCTGGTGCTCATGCTGTGGTGCTGGCTACCCGGACCCCTCTCACCCCGGCACTGGCTGGCACTGGCCTTTCAAACGCCCAGCCTAGTCAGCCAAATACTGTGCCTGCAACTGCTTTGGCGTCTCTTCCAACGCCCTTTCACCCACCACAGCCACCACTTGGGCAAAGCACCGGCTTACGCCAGTGGCTGGGTGTTTGCCGCCGTGCTGCTGGGCTGGGTTTTGCTGGCAGACACCTTTGCATTCTGGCCGATTACGCTCTACAACCTAGGCTTTGGCCCTTGGGCGCTGCTGCTGTTACTGCTAGCCTTGGCCTATGCCCTGAAACCTGGCGTGCAAAAGCCCGCACAGACACGCCCTATGGGCTGGGTGCTGGGCATGACCGCCTTGGTCTTTGTCAGCCTGCGCCTGCCCACGGGCAACCTCTGGGACGCTTTGTTAGACCCTTGGCTGTGGCTGCTACTGCACGCCATTTTGCTCCGACGCATCTTGTCCAAACGCCGCTGGCCGGTTTTGGGCTGATCTAGTAAAAACCCTTGGTACGTCGCCCCTGCGAACGCGACATGAGCGTTCGTGATCCTGCGCACCGAAGAGTCCCACGCCGTACCCGCCCTAGGCATTGCTTGGTTAAAATCGATTGAAATCAAGGGGATAATCCGAAAACCTAGCAGCCCAGCAACTTCAAGCAACATAGGCACAGAGCAGCCGCACCGCCAACAAACACCGTAAGACCATTATGAACATCAATGCCAGCATCGTGGATCAGCGCCTCAGCGGCATACTCAGCGACCATCCCGACCTGCTCCCCCCAAACTTGGATGAAACCAAGCGGCGTTCGATGGCATTTATTTTGCTGAGCATGACCACCATGCTCGATATTTCACTGCAAGATGCCGCCGAATTAATCACCGAGGGCGGGCAAGACGAGGGCGTTGACGGACTGCACTTGGGTGACGAAGAAGATGGCGAATTCACCGTCACCCTTTTTCAAGGTAAATACAAACACAAAGACCTGTCTGGCGAGGCCAATTTCCCCGAAAACGGCGTGCAAAAAGCCATACACACGGTATCGGGCCTGTTCGATCCGGGCCGTCAATTGGCCCTCAACGATAAGCTGCGTCCCCAAGTAGAAGAAATCCGCTCCCTGATTCGCGATGGCTACATTCCCACGGTGCGCATCGTTTTATGCAACAACGGTGCCAACTGGACGCAAGATGCGCAACTGCGCATCGACCAAACAGGCTTTCCGCCGGAACAGGTCACATGGGCGCACTTCAACCACGACAGCATTGTGGGCGTGTTGCAGCGACGTAAAAGCGTAGACGACAGCCTGCTTCTGGATGGCAAAGCCGTCATCGAAGCCTTCAATTACCGCCGTGTGTTGATCGGCAAAATTCCGGTCACGCAAGTGGCTGCGCTCTTCAATCGGCATGGCGACTTGCTGCTGGAGCGCAACATCCGCCGCTACTTAGGTCTGCATGCCAATCGCGTCAACTCGGCCATCCACGACACACTGGTATCTCCCGAAAAACGTTCAGATTTTTATTTTTACAACAACGGCATCACCATGATTTGCCACAAGTTCCGGCACAACGCACTGCAAGGCGAAAGCTACCAACTGCGTATTGAAGGCATGCAAATCATCAACGGTGGACAGACCTGCAAAACCATTCAGCAAACCCTGAATCAGCCCGATCTGTTGGCAGATTTTGAGGGCACCTACGTGCTGCTGCGCCTGTATGAACTGGCCCAGGGCGAGCAGGACTTTGTCCGCGCCATGACCTTTGCAACCAACAGCCAAAACCCGGTTGACTTGCGCGACCTGCGCTCCAATGACGACATCCAAAAACAGCTCGAAATCGGCATCCAGGACTTGGGCTACAGCTACAAGCGCCAACGCGAAGACACCTCAGCGGGCAGCAGCACCCTGACTGCCAGCACCGTAGCAGAGGCCACACTGGCCATCTGGCGCAGGCAACCCCAACAGGCCAAATTTCGCCGTAAAGAACACTTTGGCAAGCTCTACCCCAGCATCTTTCAAGGCCTGCAAGCCGCCCAGGCGGTGCTGGCCGTGTTGATCTTTCGCATCGTTGAAAACGAGCGTAAAAAATCAGACCCCCAACACGCCCCCGCGTTTTTACCCTACGCCTCGCACTACATGGCCATGCGCATGGGAGACGCCCTGTTGGCGCAAAAAAACATCTCTTTGGCCGAAGTCAACCACCGCAACTGTGCAGAACTGACCCGCTACCTGCAAGACCACCAACAAGCGCTCTACCAACACGCCAGTGCGCAAGTGCAAACCGCCTTGACCCAACTGTATGGCCAGCGCGAAGTGTCTTTGCAACAGCTCTCTGCCACCTTCCGGCGTGGCGACTTGCTGGAATTTTTGACGGGAATGTCGATCTGAAATTGCGAACTGAATTTTCAGACTTACCGTTTTGCCATTGCGCACTCAAAAATCTTCAAAGCCAAGACTTTAAGCATGGTGTTGCGCCTTCATGAGTTGCTGCAAGGTGGGGCGTTGGGTCTTTTCTTGCGCTAAAAGCTCCAGCCCCAGCGCTGCGCAAAGGGAGAGTATTTTTCGGATGCCGATCTCAGGCACGGTGCCGTTTTCGATGCCTGAGATGGTGGCGCGGCTCATGCCCAGTTGCTGCGCAAGGCTTGCTTGCGAAAGCTTCTGGTGCTTGCGCGCTTTGCAGATCTGGTGACCGATTTCATCCAAGTCCATAGTGCATCCTATACAGTGCAAAAAATGTAAATTTACTAATTTTGCATTGTATAGGATGCAGTTTAAGCGCCCTACGCGCTTAAGAAACACCCAGCGCGCTGAAGGCTAGCGCCCTGGGTTGATGCACGCCTTTGCCTTTGCCTTTGCGTTTGCTACGCCTGGCGCAGGCTACGCTAGCCCAACAAACGCGCTTGGGCGTCGAACAGCAAAACCTCAGGGGCTTTGGCGATGACGTGGATTGTTTCTCCAGCGCTGCAATGGGCTTGGTTGGGGGCCACTTTGGCATTGAGCAAGGTGGCTATGCCTGGCACACGCAGATGCAAGATCGAGGCGTCGCCCAGATGTTCGGCCAGCACCACTTGGGCCTGC
Organism: Rhodoferax sp.; assembly: GCA_044369275.1. Taxonomy (GTDB): domain Bacteria; phylum Pseudomonadota; class Gammaproteobacteria; order Burkholderiales; family Burkholderiaceae_C; genus Allorhodoferax. Next base: position 18 of record JBIPME010000049.1, on the reverse strand, counting down.
ACGCCCTGCTCGGAACTG
>JBIPME010000458.1:0-2627 GCA_044369275.1 Rhodoferax sp. | reverse complement strand
AGCAGGGTTTGGTAATCGCAGACTTGGTTGCGGCCATGGTGTTTGGCGAAGTACACGGCTTTGTCTGCACGGCCAAAGGCGCTGCTGGGCGTGTCGTGGGTGACGAGGGCGGTAAATCCGGTGCTGATGGTGATTTGGCCGGCCTGCGGGAAGTTGTAGTTTTGTACTTGTTTGCGCAGGCGTTCCAAGGCTGTCAAGGTGTCTTCTGTGCCCACGCAGCGCAGGAGCACCACGAACTCTTCGCCGCCAAAGCGGTAGAGCTGGTCGTGGAAGCGGAAGTTCGAGCGCATGAGCCGCGCCAGCAAAAGCAGCACTTCGTCGCCAATCAGGTGCCCGTAGGTGTCGTTGACGTTTTTAAAGTGGTCAATGTCAATAATCGCCAGCCAGTAGCCGCCTTGGGCAGAGAGCAAGCGCCGCTCGGTGCCCTCACGCTCTAGGGGGACGTGTTCAATGGCGGTGGCTTTGAAGAACGCGCCGTCAAAGGTTTTGCGGTTCAGCAGTTCGGTGAGGGTGTCTTTTTCGCCGTAGTCCAACAGGCCCATGAGGTTTTGGTAGTGCAGCAAGATGCCTTGCACCAAGGCGCTGGTGTCGGCGTCGAGTGGCTGGGTTGCGGTGACTTCTAGCAGGGCGTTTTGCCCCAGCGGTTTGTTCATGGGGAACACGGTGGTGGTGGTGCTGGTGCTGGTGGTGCTGTGTTCGCTTTTGATTTGCAGGGTTTGCATGGCGGCGAGGCGCAGCGGAAATTCTTCGAGCAAGGGCAGCACGCTCCAGTCGGCCCAAAAAGAGTCGCGTTCGGGGTGCACATTTTTGACCCCGTGCAAGGCGCAGCTCAGGCAGCGTTTGTCTGCCCCGTCGGCGACCACGCGCAGCAGCCAAACAGAGGTAATGAGGCCGTGAAAATGCTTTGCAATCAAGCGCACCAAGGCCGCGTCCAAGGCCGCACGGTCCCGCAGTGCGCTCATTTTGGCCAAGTCTTCTACCATGGGTTTCATAGTTTGAGTGTGGCTTTCTTAGGCTCGGGTAAAGAAGTCGTGGGTGCCAGCGGCGCGTCACTTTGAAAGTGGCTAGCGCGCAGCGTGATGACCAGAGTATCGCGGTATCCATGGGTTTCAAAGGGCTGAATCGGGGTGGATTCATGGATTACCCGTTCGTCATCGAGCAGCAGCAAGGACCAGGGGTCCTGCAAAGTAAAGCGCTGTCCATTGGGGCCTTCGGCCTCAAAGACGCGGGTTTCGCCCCCTTTGATGCCCTTGCGTTGGACCATGAAAACGCCCACCACGTCCACGCCATCGCGGTGCGCACCTTCGGGCGTGGGCCGGCCAATGCCATCGGTGGTGTCAATGCGGAACTGGTGCGCCTCTACAAACCAAGGCTGCGCGCCTTTGAGCGCGCTGCTCACCTGCCCCAGCCAGCGCAGCAAATCGAGCCAAGCGCTTTGCTGCGTTAGGGCCTGGGCCATGGGCTCAAAATGCCGTTGCATGCCGCCGTGCAAAGCGTTGTATTCCAGCGGCTGCCAATGGGGTCGGTGCGGCACTTGGTGAACATCGTCTGCATTGACGATAAAGCAGCTGTGGCGTCGGTAGCGGTAGCGCCCGCCGTCGCGCAGGTAGTTGTCGGTGGGCAAATCTTCCCAAAAAGGCTGCCAGGCCAGCAAGTCGGCCAAAGGTACGCCCGATTGCGCCGCAAGCTGTTGCGGTGCCACGATGCAGTAGCCGCGTTCGTGCAAGGGGGCCAGGGTGGCGGGGTCACGCGCAGTGGTGGCGGTGGCGGCGGCTGCGGTGGTGGGTGTGGTCGCGCGGGGGCTGGGTGGGTATGCGGTCATGGGTGTTGCTTTGTGGGCCATAAAAGCCTTGGTCTTGCCGTTGGGCGCTAAGGTTGCGTGCAATGCCGTGGGTTTTGCAGCATATTATTCCATTCAAAATCGTTATATTCCATTCAAAATCTTTATTTTCTTGGGCGGTCATGGCTAAGGGCGCTGTTTTAAAGGCACACCTTTATCGCCTCTGTAACTTACCGCAATCCATCGGGTAGAGCAATCACCGGCGGGAGGGGGTATTTTTTCAGCATGACAACCAAAGTTTGTCGCCTAAATTACCCTGCCTTAGCCACGCGGGTGGTGCTGCGCGTGCAACTGGGCCAAGCGTTCGCGGGCGATGTGGGTGTAGATGGTGGTGGTGGAGATGTCGCTGTGGCCGAGCAGCAGTTGCACCGAGCGCAGGTCGGCACCGTGGTTGAGCAAGTGGGTGGCAAAGGCGTGGCGCAAGGTGTGGGGCGAGATGGGTTGCGTAATGCCTGCTTGCAGGGCGTATTTTTTCACCACCATCCAAAACATGACGCGGCTCATGGCTTCGCCTGCGTTGGCGCCGCGCACGGTGACGAACACGGCGTCGGTCTGGTGCCCCGCGAGCAAGGCGGGGCGGGCTTGGCTGAGGTATTGCTGTAGCCATTGCGCCGCAATCGCGCCAAAGGGAACCAGCCGTTCTTTAGCCCCTTTGCCCAGCACACGCAGCACATGGTCGTTCAAGCCCAGTTGCGCGGTGGTGAGGTCCACCAGTTCGCTGACCCGCAAACCGCTGGCGTACATCAGCTCCAACATGGTGCGGTCGCGCAGCCCTAAGCTTTGGCGG
>JBIPME010000455.1:0-2639 GCA_044369275.1 Rhodoferax sp. | reverse complement strand
CCAGGCGCCCCAAGACATAGACAGCATGCTCGAAGGCTTGCTCAAAAGCATGCCCAAACTCGCCACGCCAGGCACGCCCAGCGACAACCAACGCTGCGGCTTGGTGGCCATCGTTGGCAAGCCCAACGTCGGCAAATCCACCCTGCTCAACGCGCTGGTCGGGCAAAAAATCAGCATCACCTCGCGCAAAGCGCAAACCACGCGCCACCGCATCACGGGCATGCACAGCCAAGACAATGCCCAATTCGTGTTTGTGGACACCCCAGGCTTTCAAACCCTGCATGGCAATGCGCTCAACAAATCCCTGAACAAAGCCGTTGTAGGTGCCGTCGCAGACGTAGATTTGATCTTGCTGGTGGTCGAAGCAGGCAGCTTCACCCCCGCCGATGCCCGCGTACTGGCCCTGCTCGACCAAGGCATCCCCGTGGTGTTGGTGGCGAACAAACTCGACAACATCCACCGGCGCAGTGACATTGCGGGCTGGCTCCAAGACATGCAAACCAAATTTGCGTTTGCAGAATTTGTGCCCATGTCGGCCAAAAACAGCAAAGATGTTGCCCGCCTGCTCAGCGTCTGCACCCCGTTTTTGCCCCAACAAGCCTGGTGGTATGCCGCCGACGAACTCACCGACCGCAGCGAAAAGTTTTTGGCCAGCGAACTGGTCCGCGAAAAACTGTTTCGCTTGACTGGCGACGAGTTGCCCTACACCTCCACCGTCATCATCGACCAATTCACGCAAGAGCCGCCCCAGAAAAAAGGGCAAAAACGGCTTTTGCGCATTGCCGCCACCATTGTGGTGGAGCGTGACACCCACAAGGCCATGGTCATTGGCGACAAAGGCGAACGCATCAAACGCATTGGCATGGAAACACGGGTCGAACTTGAAAAACTCGCGGACGCCAAAGTATTCCTAGAGCTATGGGTCAAAGTCCGCTCCGGCTGGGCGGACGACGAAGCCCGGGTACGCTCCTTCGGTTATGAATAAACTGGCCGGCCCCTGCGCACACCAACCTAACCCCGCAGCGTTCTAAACCGGTGGCAACCCGTCGCGTCACAGAAGAACCCGCTTTTGTGCTTCATCGCTACGACTGGAGCGAGTCCAGCCTCATCCTGGAAGTATTTACACGCCACCACGGACGCATTGCGCTCGTGGCCAAAGGCGTCAAACGCCCCAGCTCCAGCTTCAGGCCGATCTTGCTGCCCATGCAGCCCCTGCACATCGCCTTTGGCGGCGATGCCGAAATTCGCACCCTCAAAAGTGCCGAATGGCAGGGAGGCTATGCCATGCCCAGCGGCGACGCCCTGCTCTCGGGCTACTACATCAACGAACTGCTGCTCAACCTATTGGCACGCGACGACCCCCACGCCAGCCTGTTCGATATTTACGCCGCCATCGTGCGCCTGATCTCCAGCGAACACGGCGAAGTCTTGCAAGCCGCACTGCGCACCTACGAACTCTTGCTACTGCGTGAAATCGGCTTGCTTCCGCAACTCGACCTGCAAACCATGACCCGAGGCGCTTTGGACCCCCACACCCGCTACACCCTGGTGCCCGAAGGCGGGCTGCGCCAAGCCAGCGACACCCAATGGCAAACACTGCAAGCCGCCATTGCGGACAACGTCCCCTTTACCACCACCCTGCGCGCATGTGCTAACGTGATGGCCGAACTCAAACCCCAATTACGCCACTTGCTGCACTTTCATTGCGGCGTTAAAACCTTACGCACCCGGCAAATGATGATTGACATACAAAGCCTATGAAAACCGCACTCTCCGTCAACCTGAACAAAGTCGCGCTGCTGCGCAACACGCGCCACCTCAACCTGCCCAGCGTCACCCGTGCGGCTAACCTCTGCCTGCAAGCCGGGGCCCATGGCATCACGGTGCACCCCCGGCCAGACAACCGCCACATCCGCGCCAGCGACACCATTGAACTGGCCACCCTCATGCAAGACTGGCCCGATCGCGAATTCAACGTAGAAGGCAACCCCTTTCACAACCTGCTCGAATGCGTGGCCGACCTACGTGAACGCGGCCTGCCTGTGCACCAAGTCACCTTTGTGCCAGACAGCGAAAACCAATTCACCAGCGACCACGGTTGGGACCTCTCGCAAGACCAGCCCGCCCTGCGCAAAGCCATCGCACAAGCCCGCGCCCTGCACGTGCGCGTCAGCCTCTTTATGGATGCCGACACCCCGCACATGGCCGCCGCCAAAACCCTGGGCGCAGACCGCATCGAGCTCTACACCGAACCCTACGCCCAAGCCTGGGGCACGCCCCAACAAACCGCCCAACTCCAACGCTTCCAAGCCGCCGCCCAAGCCGCCATCGACGCGGGCCTGGGCGTCAACGCCGGCCACGACCTCAACCTGCACAACCTGCGCGCCTTTGCCGCACAGCTGCCCAGCCTGCAAGAAGTCTCCATTGGCCACGCCCTCATCGCCGATGCGCTCGAACAAGGCTACAGCGCCACCGTGCGCAACTACCTCGCTTGTTTAACCTGATAGGAACTTGCACCCATGGTCTACGGCATAGGAACCGACCTCTGCGACATACGCCGCATCCACGCCAGCCTAGAACGCCATGGCGAACGCTTTGCCGAAAAAATCTTAGCGCCCCAAGAATTGGCCACCTGGAAA
>JBIPME010000454.1:0-2654 GCA_044369275.1 Rhodoferax sp. | reverse complement strand
GCCATCCTTGTTCAATACCTTGCGCAACTCCATCGCAGCTTCACCGCTTTGCGAACTGTGGGCCTCGTCCACGATCACCGCAAAGCGTTTTCCCGTTGTCGCGATGGCCACCCCTTTGCCGTTGGCCTGCATCGTGCGGATGGCTTGGGTAATGAAAGGAAATTTCTGGATGGTTGAAATAATGATCGGCACACCATCGGCCAACGCCTTGGCCAACTGCTGCGTGTTTTCATCGATCTTCTGCACCACGCCCAGCTTGTGTTCAAACTGGAAAATCGTGTCTTGCAATTGCTGATCGAGCACACGCCGATCGGTGATCACCACCACCGAATGAAAAATCTTCTCGTTGCTGGCATCGTGCAGGCTTGAGAGCCGATGCGCCAGCCACGCAATCGAGTTGGACTTGCCCGAGCCAGCGGAATGCTGAACAAGGTAGTTGTGCCCCGAACCATGCGCCTGCGCGTGGTCGGTGAGTGTGCGCACCGCATCGAGCTGGTGGTAGCGCGGGAAAATCATCGACTCTTTGCGGTGGCGCTTGATACCCTTTTCGGTGACGACGGTCTTTTCCTCGACATCCAAATGGATGAACCGGGCCAAGATGTCCATCAGGCTGTCACGGACCAAGACCTTGTGCCAAAGGTAGGCGGTACGCACATCGCCCCCCTCTTCGTTCATCACTGGCAGATTGCCCGCGCCGTGGTCATGCCCCAAGTTAAAGGGCAGGAAGAACGTGTCTTTGCCCTCTAGCTTGGTGGTCATGAACACCAGCTCGGTGTCCACTGCAAAATGCACTAGGCAACGCTGTTTGAAGGCGAACAGCAGCTCCTCGGGGTCGCGCTCAAACCGGTACTGGTACTTTGCGTCCTCTACATTCCAGCGCGTGGCCGACATCGGGTTTTTCAGCTCCAGCGTGGCCACGGGCAGGCCATTCAGCGCCAACACCACGTCGGGGATGGCCCCGCTCTTGGTTTTTACCTGCCGCACGATGGTCAGGCGGTTGTCGCCATAACGTGTGGTGCTCGCGGGGTCTAGCCCCGTGTTGGGCGCAAAATAGGCCAGCCGCACCGTCTTGCCCACACACTTGAAACCCTCACGCAAAACGCCCAAAACCCCTTTGACGGCAAGCTCCTTCACCAAACTGTCCAGCAATATGGTTGGCGCTTTGGCCGCGCCGAGTTGGCCAGACAATTGCGTTAAACGCGCCCAAAACTTGGGCTGCGTCTTTTGCACAAAGGCTATCGCCTCTGCCGGAAACAGCGCGGTTTCAGGGTCGAAGGTGTTGGGGTCGCCTTTCTCGTAGCCGCCGCCGCGCGTCAGGGCGCGCTCGATGTCGTTTTCAAAGTCGATTTCTTGGTGCATGGGCTACTTTCCCTCCAGCTTTTTCTGGCCGCTTTCAACCTGTTTGATGCTTTTTTCAGGCGTAGGCAAGGCTTCAGGCATGGTGCCGCCTAGCTCTTGAATCGTCTGGCGCACTTTCTGCCCCACCTCAAAATGCGTTTGGTTCGCCAGCCGCTTGCCCTGCACTTGATCGCGGCGCAACTTGTCTTCTGCCTGCGTGGCACGGAACAAATTGGCAGCCAGTTCAGTACTGCCCATGTGATCCAAAATTTTCTGGCTCTGCTTCAAACCTTTGCGCGCATGGATTTCCTTAGCCCCCAAGCCCCCATACAAACCCTTGTAGCCGTGGTCTTGAAAAATGGCGTAGTCCAGCGGCGTTGCAACACCCGCATCTTTGGCCGCCGCCGCCAAGTGCTTGTTGTGCTGGGCCAGTTCATTGCGTATCGCAAGTCGCTTTTCATCTTCAGAGAGCTGGGCAAACTTGGCGTTGTCCTGCAACTCTTGGCGACGTGTTTGCAAAGCAAAATAGGTTTGACCATTGGCAACCACCGGTTTGGACGGGTCACCGTTTTGCACAATCAAGTAGCAGGCGTAGCGCGACAGCCGTACATCCTGTACCTCGCGCCGTGCGCCTGAGCCGATATCGACCATATTGAGGACATCCTCAATATGGTCTGCCACCTGCTGGCCGCTGTTGGCGCAGGCCTCTCGCGCTTTCTCTATGACTGGTAAAAAGTGGCGGTATTGGGAATATTCCAGCACTTTGGCAAGCTGGCGCGCCGACCAAAACTCGTTGCCTGCACCATCGATTTGGCGTATGCCTTCAAAGGTGGCGTGGTGCTGGGTTGAAATGTTGGGTTGAGGCATGGGTCACTTCCTTTGCAACATGGTTTTACGGAACTTGAAAATCGCGCACGTCGATTTTTCCGGTCACGGCATTGGTTATCAACGCAACACGATACTCGGTCAATTGATCGATAACAGATTGTGCTTTCCTGCATTGGGCATCGATTGCCACAGTAGACTTGTCGAGATAATTGACAATGGCCAGTTGCGTTTCCACAGGAGGTAGCGCAATTTCAAAATCCCCAAGAGTCTGAGTTGTGAGCTGATTAATTGTCGATGTAAGAAATCGTCCAGACTGAAATTTGAAAAGAGTCGAATTAAGGACGTAGTACAAAAATCGAGCATGCCGCGACCTTAAAACAGTCATGAACGCACCGAATGCTTGATGGCTCACTTCCTCAGTGAGCAACGCGCACTTTCCGATAAGCGCGCGACTCCCATTCCGCGAACAAATCAAAATGTCGTCAACT
>JBIPME010000453.1:0-2655 GCA_044369275.1 Rhodoferax sp. | reverse complement strand
ACCCCAACACGGGGCAATTTTGTTTTAGCAGCGGCGCAAGCTGCCCCGGCACAGCCTTGGCTGACGGCCGAGCGTACACAGCATCTGGGGCGATTCGCGCACTGGACATCATCATTTTGTTTGGCCGCACAGGTGGCAACTACAGCGGCAGCAACAACCAACTCCCATCCGAAATGACGAACAAAACGCTACCCGCCTGGGGTAACCCCGTCGGCGAAATGGTGACCCAGGCCATCCGCTATTTCGCAGGTGGCAGCTCCACCAACCCGAGCACGACGAAACTTGACGACTCCATTTACGGGCCCTCTGCCAAATCCGTTGCCACATGGGTCGACCCCCTCACCAGCAACAGCGTGCGCACCGCGCAGTATGGAAACGCCATTTGCAGGCCCATGAACATCTTGGCATTTTCCAGCAGCGCCTTAAGCTTTGACGGTGACGATGTAGACGCCCAAGCCAAAGGTTTGCTCGGTCTTGCCTCGGGTGCAATCAGCACATTCACCGATAACGTGGGCAAAGCCGAAGGCATCAACGGCACCTCCCGGGCCGTTGGTTCTGTGAATGCCGCCGCCCCTTTTGGTGAAACCTGTGCTGCCAAAACCATCGTCGGCTTAGGCAGCGTCAGCGGCATATGCCCCGAAGCACCCGCCATTGGCGGCAGCTACAAAGTCGCAGGTGCGGCCCTGTATGCCAACACCAACGACATCCGCAAACCTGCGGCTATTCCTGCGGATTTACCAACCTGGGGCTTGAGGGTCAAAACCTATGCGGCGTCCCTGTCGGGCGGCGTGGCGCGCATTGACATACCGGTGCCCAACAGCAATCCCACGCAATACGTCTCCATCACCCCCGAAGGCTTGTGGTCCAACTCCCGTAAAAAAATGCCGTCCGCCATGCTGACCTTCAATGCCATTAGCGCCTCGACCACCCACGGGGCCTTTACCGTCACGTGGAATGACGCGCTGTTTGGTGGCGACTACGACATGGACATCACCGGCTACCTGCGCTACGACATTTTGCCCGCCATCGGCAGCGGTGCGCCACGCCTGAAAGTAACCACCGACATTTTGGGCGTAGGTGCAGGCTTCACGGGCACGCACGGCTTTAGCATTATTGGCACCAAGAACCCGGATTACGATGCCCAAAAAGATAAACGCAAGGACTTCGATGGCCGCTACTTCACCCACCGGCACAATAGCGATGACAGCGTCTTGGCCAGTACCGACGGCTATCTATGCGGGAACAACACTTACCGCAGCAGCAGCAATTTGAGCGGCATCAGCCTGCCAATATCCGGCGCATTTCCAGGCATTGCAGCAGGCAATCTCAGTGGCAACGGCAACTGGGCTTGCAATAGCTCCATTGACACCATGAACGTACGCACCGAAGACGCCCCTGTGAGCATCACCTTTGAAATGCAAGGCGCAGCCAACGCCCTGCTGCGCGAACCCCTGTGGTATGCCGCCAAATACGGCGCGTTCACCCCCAACAGCAACAAAAACACAGAGCTACCCGACACCGCATCCAAATGGGATACACGCCGCAATGACGGCAAAGCCTGTGGTGGCAGCACCGGCTTACCCTGCGCTGACGGCGAACCCGATGGCTATTTTTTAGCCCGCCGCCCCGAACTCTTGGAGCAACGTTTACGTGAAACTTTGAATAGCATTGTCGCGAACTCCAACGCCTCACCCACCGTGTCTTCCTCCAACATCAAAAGCGACTCATTCCAATACGTTGCCAGTTTCGATTCAGCCCAAAATACCGGTGCCATCGAAGCATATGCCGCCGATAACAAAGGAGGTTTTTCCAAAGAGGTCAGCTGGAACAGCGGCAAAAAACTCAACCAAGTCAACCCCTTCAACCGTGCCATCATTACCAACGATGGCACCAAGGGTGTTGCCTTCAGAACCAATAGCAACCTCTCTAGTGACTACCTGAGCGCACTTCTGGGTACTGATACACCTATCAAGCCAGATGAACGCAATCAACTCATCGACTACATGCGGGGTGACCGCAGCAACGAAAAACCAGCTGGCATATGGAAGAAGCGCAGTGACAGCAACATCATGGGGCCTATCGTCAACTCGTCACCCTGGGTACAAAAGCGCCCTTCCGCCAAATATTTAGGCACCCTGCCCGAGGGCGCCCCCAGCTATGCCAGTTTCAGCCAAGCCCAGGCCAAAAACAACCAACTCATCTGGATAGGCTCTAACGACGGCATGCTGCACGGCTTCAAAGCCGAAGGCAGCGACGGTGGTGCACCCGTACTGTCCTACGTTCCTTCGCCCCTGGTTACACAGCTCAAAAGCATTGCGCAAGACAGCAAAAAAGAAGCAGAGATGATTCCCGCCGTGGACGGCAGCCCTTTCACAGGCGACGTACTCATAGGCACTGACTCCTCGCAAAAATGGAGAACCTATCTGTTTAACAGCTTGGGGCGCGGTGGGCGCGCCTTCTTTGCGCTGGACGTTACCAACCCCGCCACACTCACCGAAGCCAATGCCAGCAACATCTTCAAATGGATGTTCAGCGCCAGCGACGATGCCGATTTGGGCTACGCCATTGCCGACGTCAAACTCCACCCCGAACGCAACCAAGCCACCCCCATCGTGCGCATGAACAACGGAAAATTCGCAGTACTGCTGCCCAACG
>JBIPME010000452.1:0-2659 GCA_044369275.1 Rhodoferax sp. | reverse complement strand
GGTTGCCAGAGTGGAAGACAGCGTCAACGAAGTGGAGAGTTTGGCGCTCTACAACGGCCAGCGCACGCTGCTTTTGAATGTGCAGAAATCCCAAGACGAGAACACCATCAGCGTGGTCGATGGCCTGCAAAAAACCATGCAAGCGATTCGTGCCGAGCTGCCAGCGGGCATGCGCATAGAGCAAATTACCGACGGGTCGCGGCAAATCCGCGTGTCCGTTGAAAACGTGCGCCGCACCCTGATCGAAGGCGCGGTACTGACGGTGTTGATTGTGTTTTTGTTCCTGAACTCTTGGCGCTCCACCGTAATCACCGGCCTGACGCTGCCCATTGCCTTGGTAGGCACCTTTTTATTCATGCAGATGCTGGGCTTTACGATCAATATGATCACGCTCATGGCCCTGAGCTTGTGCGTGGGGCTGCTGATTGACGATGCCATTGTGGTGCGCGAAAACATTGTGCGCCATGTGCAAATGGGCAAAGGGCCGTTTCAGGCCGCGCTGGAGGGAACCCAAGAGATTGGCTTGGCCGTGCTGGCCACCACGCTGTCGATCGTGGCCGTGTTCCTGCCCATTGGATTTATGGGGGGCATTATTGGCAAATTTTTCCATGAATTCGGACTCACCATCGTGGTGGCCGTTCTCATCTCCATGTTTGTCAGCTTCACCTTAGACCCCATGCTCTCCAGCGTATGGCATGACCCCAGTATTGAGGCCCACGGCCGCACAGGCCCGCCCGTGGGCTTTTACGACAAAACCATAGGCCGCGTGACCGCCTGGTTTGACCGTGCAACCACCGCACTAGAAAATATTTACCAGCGCATTTTGCGTTGGTCCTTGGTGCACAAGCGTGCCACCGTGGGCCTTGCCTTGACCATCTTTATCACCAGCATTTTCATGGTGAAACTCATTGGCACCGAGTTTGTGCCCAAGGCCGATTTCTCTGAAATGTCCTTGAGTTTTTACACCCCCGCAGGCTCGGCCTTAGAGGTCACAGAGCGTAAAACCCAGCAAGTAGAAGCCATACTGCGCGAATTTCCCGAAGTGCGCTACACGCTGTCTACCATCAACACCGGCAATGCGCAGGGAAAAATGTACGCCAGCGTGTATGTGCGTTTGGTAGACCGCAAAGCACGCACGCGCAATGTAGACGAAATGGCCGGGGTCTTGCGCAAACGCCTGCAAAGCGTGCCCGGCATCACGGTGACCCATGCGGGCTTGCTGGACGCCATTGGTGGCAACAAACAAGTGCAATTTTCGATTTTGGGCAGCGACACCGCCGAGCTGGAGCGCCTCGCACGCCTGTCGCTGGAAAAAATTCGCCCTATCAATGGGTTGGTGGACTTGGACTCCAGCGTCAAAGACAGCCAGCCCACCCTGAACGTGCAGGTGAAACGCGATGTCGCCTCCGATTTGGGCCTCACTGTGGCCCAAATCGGCAGCACGCTACGCACCTTGGTGGCAGGGCAAACCGTGGGCAACTGGCGTGCCCCGGATGACCAGACCTACGATGTCAACGTGCGCCTAGCGCCTGAGTCGCGCAACAACCCACAAGACCTGCGCATGCTGCCCTTTGCGCTGGGCAACAATGCCGATGGCAGCACGCGCATCGTGCGCCTTAACCAAGTGGCAGACATCGTTAACGCCACAGGGCCCAACCAAATTAACCGCCGCAACCTCAGCCGCGAGGTGTCCATCAGCGCCAACGTATCGGGCCGCTCCGCCGGCGAGGTGTCTGCCGACATCAAAACGGCTATGGAGAAAATCACCCTGCCCCCAGGGTACAGCTACCAATTCAGCGGCTCCACCAAAGACATGGCAGAGTCCTTTGGCTATGCCATCTCCGCGCTGGCCATGGCGGTTATTTTCATTTACATGATCTTGGCCAGCCAGTTCAAAAGCTATTTACAGCCTTTGGCGCTGATGACAGCCTTGCCCCTGACCTTGATCGGCGTCGTACTGGCGCTGCTGATGTTCAACTCCACCTTGTCGATGTTCTCCATCATCGGCGTGGTAATGCTCATGGGCTTGGTCACCAAAAACGCCATTTTGCTGGTGGATTTCGCCATCCGTGCACGCCTGCCCAGTGTGGACACCGACGGCAACACCCTGCCCGGCCTAGACCGCAATGCAGCCCTGCTCATGGCGGCCAAAGTGCGGCTGCGGCCCATTTTGATGACCACTTTGGCCATGATTTTTGGCATGGTGCCGCTGGCCTTTGCACTCACCGAAGGCTCGGAGCAACGTGCCCCCATGGGACAGGCCGTAATTGGCGGCGTTATCACCTCTTCTTTGCTGACCTTGGTGGTGGTTCCCGTGGTGTACTGCTACATGGACGATCTGGCCCAATGGGCGGCACGCCGCTTTCGTGGTAAAAAAACAGCAGCCACTACAATCCATTCCCCTCTATAAACATACTTTTGGAGTTACCTTATGACTGCAGTGATGACCGCCGCCTACGCCGAACGCGCACGCTTTAACATGATTGAGCAGCAAATCCGCCCCTGGGACGTGCTCGACGCCCATGTATTGCACTTGCTCAGCGCCATCAAACGCGAAGACTTTGTACCCACTGCCTTCCAAAATCTCGCCTTCGCTGACATGGAAATACCGCTGCCCGCAGGCCAGTGCATGCTAGCCCCCAAGGTAGAGGCCCGCATG
>JBIPME010000451.1:0-2660 GCA_044369275.1 Rhodoferax sp. | reverse complement strand
CCGTTTTAGACGCCCGCATGGACGAGGTCTACAGCGCCGCGCTCTGCGTCGACAGCGCCGGCATCTGGCACACGGTGCACGCCACGGCCTTGGTGGCAGTGCACGACTTTGCCCAAACCCTGGCCAGTGCACCGGGGGTGTTCGCAGGCAATGTCTGGGCGGCCTACCCGCATCTGTTCGCTGCCAACCCAGAGGCGCACACGGTGGACACTGCCGCTGCACACCCTAGCGCAGCGCCCCCAGCGCAGCAGCGCATCAGTGCCGTGCCTACGGCGGTGGCCATGCTGCAATTGGCCCCCCAATTGCTGGCCAGCGGCCAGGCCGTGGCCGCCGAACACGCGTTGCCCGTGTATGTGCGCAACAAGGTGGCGCAAACCACGGCAGAACGCCTGGCGTTGAAGGCCGCGCCATGAACACGCCACAGACTAGGCCAACGGATCGCACGCATGCAGATGCAGATGCAGATGCAAATGCAGATGCAAATACTGATGCGAAGGCTGGCACAGAGGCTGGGGCAGAGGCGGGCGTGCACACAGAATGCAATCCACAGACGCTGTACCCAGAAGTGGCGTTTGCCCCCATGCGCCCCGAGAATCTGGACACCGTGGCCCACATTGAACAAGCGGCCTACGCCAAACCCTGGTCCCGCAGTGATTTTGCCGACGTGTTGCAGTCCGGCCACCAAGCGCAGTTGCTGGTGGCGCAATCCACGGTGCTGGGGTATTTTGTGGCCATGCGCGGCGTCGATGAAACCCACTTGCTCAACATCACCGTAGCGCCCGCCTTTCAAGGCCAAGGCTGGGCCAAAATCATGCTCGAAGCCCTGTGCCTGTGGTCGCGCGCGCAGGCGGCCCACTGTATTTGGCTGGAGGTGCGGGCAGGCAATGCACGCGCTTTCAAAGTGTATGCAGCCTGTGGCTTTGCGCGCGTGGGCATCCGCAAAAACTACTACCCTGCGGCCAACGGCAGCCGTGAAGACGCGTGGGTGATGTGCCTGACTCTATGAGTCTCGCATAATGCCAACCGTACGGCCCCCCAGCCTGTTTTCGAACCTGCTTTTGGACTTTTTTCCCAACCCACCGAACCGCACCCATGGCCCTTGAACTTGATGACCGCCAATGCGCCATGCTCCAAGAAATGGGGGTGCGCGTCTGGTTACCCCATGCCAGCACGGCGCTGCAAGACCCGGCCATGCCCAGTTTGGGCGCCAACACGCCCGCACCGCCGCAGGCACACGCTGCAAAGCCCAGCCCCAGCGCCCCAACAACGGCAGCATCCCGCCACGCAGCAGCAGACGCCAGCACGGCCGGGGCTGCGGGCAGAGCCACTGCGCCAGCGCTTGCAACCGCGCCCAACGCAAGCGCCCAACCCTTGGCCAAACCCTTGGCAAACCCAGTGCTTGCGCTGCCCACAGCGGCGCAAGCGCCCCTAGGCGACGCCCCCGACACCCGCGCCATGGACTGGCCCGCCTTGGTCACCGCAGCGGCGCAGTGCCAAGCCTGCGGCCTGTGTGCAGGACGCAAAAACAGCACCTTGCAGCCACCGGCCATGGCGCAGGCCGATTGGCTGGTGGTGGGCGATGCGCCTGATGCGCAAGAAGACGCGGCAGGCGCTGCCTTTGCCAACCCCGCAGGCCAACTGCTCGACAACATGCTCCACGCCGTGGCGGCACAACGCGGCCACAACGCCTACGCCACCAACGTGGTGAAATGCCACCCCCCGCAAGCACGCAGCCCGCAAGCGGCGGAATTGGCCCTGTGCTCGGCCTACTTGCAGCGCGAAATTCAACTTATTCAACCCAAAGTCATACTGTCCATGGGGCGCTTTGCCAACCAACTGCTGCTCAGTGAAGACCCGCGTTGGCAGGGCCTGCCCTTGGGCAAACTGCGTGGCCGGGTCTACCGTTACCAAGGCATTGCGGTGGTGGTGACCTACCACCCGAACGCCTTAATGCGTACCCGTGCAGACAAGGCCAAAGCCTGGGCCGACTTATGCTTGGCCGCCGATGTGGTGGAGCGCGGTCCAGAAGCGGCCTTGCCCTAACTTTCATGCACGCGAAGCCTGCGCCCCGTAGCATGAAAGTTCTTTCACGTTAAGCGGCTGCGCACCGCCGCTGCCCGCACGTCTTTTGCACCTCTTTTGAACCTCTGCCCCCCTACGCTTGCAGCGGCGCGGGGGCCACACAGGCGTTAAAAGCAGCCAATGCGGCAAGTGCCGCGTTGAGTGCGGGCAAAAAAGCGGCCAGCTCCAGACCGGGCCAAGTCAGCTGCAAACGCTGCACCTCGAAACGCAGGTCCGCCGGGTGGGCCATGCAGTGGATACGCCCTACCAGCCGGTCGCCGTACAAAATCGGCATCCCAAAATACCCACACAACCGCTGCTGCGGGGGTGGGCAACAGGGGCGGCTGTAATCGACTTGGAACAGCTTGCGCACGCGCTCGCGGTGCAGCAGCACATTATCGAAAGGCGAGAGAATTTTGAGCCCCAGCGGTGGCGCTTGCGCCTCCTGTGGCGGCGCTGCGCCAGAGTCCACGGCGCTGCTGTCCACATAAGCCCCATGCCAGCCTTTGCTGCGCAATGACACCAGCTGGCCACTGGCAATACGGTCTGCCAGCAAGTTTTTCAGCGTTTGTTTGAGCGCCTTACTGGTTGGTATAAAA
>JBIPME010000450.1:0-2663 GCA_044369275.1 Rhodoferax sp. | reverse complement strand
TGGCGAAGACATCTACTTCGACCGTTCCCCGGGGCGTTTTCACTACAACCGCTTCCTGTGCCGAAAAACCAACCTCGTTCAGTAACCTGCACACTGAATACTGAAGCTGCTTCCAGTCCACGACTTCGGGAGACTCGATCATAGAAACCTAACGTGATGTAGACCGCAAAACCCGGTTGATACACCCTGTCCGTGTCGATACATCTTTTTGTTGAAATCGTCGCAAGCGGCTTGTGACATGGGTTTTAGTCCCGCAACTGATTTGCATGCAGGTCTAAATTTGCACACTAAACCCAGCACCCCGCCCCTCGCAACCTCCCCACCGCACCATCTAGCGCAGCAGGCCCGAAGCGCTCAACTATACCCAAAAAGATACGAAAAATTAGCTACAAAACGTCTTAACGGGTAAACCCCCATCAGTTTCCCCAAACCTACCCAGAAGCACAAACCAAAGCTGGACATAACCATTCACGCCTGCGCTGGCCACCCAACCCCAACGCCCCTCGGCAAACCGCCCACAACAACAATCAGCCCCGCATAAATAACCGTCACCGCCTGCCACAACATCGCGCAAATTGAAACCAGCCTGTGGGAAGCCGCCGATCAGCTCAGCACCGGGTGCCACCACCACACAGCTGCCTAAGCTGCTTTGCCGATAAACCAAAGCCGCCGCCGTGCGCGCCGAAGCGCAGCACAAGCTAGAAGCCATCAACGCCGCCACCGATGACGAGGTGCGGCAGGTGCTGCACGCCCAGCGCGACCGCCTGCTGGCCCAAGCCACTTGGATGGACGAGACGCTGATCGCGCTGATCATCAGCGAGGCGCAAAACGAGGTAGCCGATTTCAATGTATGGAAGTTCGACATCATTTCCCACCGCGAGGTGATGAAGCTGGGGTTCGAGACTGCCGACGGCCAGCGCGTGGATGTGGAAACCGCCTTCAAAAACCCCAGGCACCCCTTCCGTGTGGCGGTGGTGTGCGCCATGTGGCTCACGGGTTTTGACGTGGAATGGTTGTCCACGCTCCGGGTCTTTGGCACAAGGCGGCGAGACGGTTCGCGTGGTGATGGTGGACGGCGTGGAACAGTTGACCTACTCAGGGTATGGGGCCCAGAAAATGTGATGCACCATGAATATTTCCACAAAACCATGGTAATTTTTAACGCTTTCTGCCTTTATTTCCTTGCAGTTGAACGCCAGGTTCACCATTGGCCACTAAAATGGTTTCTTTCATTTTTTCCAAAGAAGCCAACCTATGGACATCGAAAAAATCACCTCCTGGATAGACCAGGCCCAACCCATCCTGGTGGCCTTTGGGCTCAAGGCACTGGGAGCCATCGCCGTGTTTGTAGTGGGCCGCTGGCCCATCAGCGTGGCCACCAGCCTGCTCGGGGCGGGCATGAGCCGCCACAAGCTGGACCCCACGGTGCAGCGTGATATTGCCAAGTCACCCACCGTGGATGTGGAGATTTTGGAGTTCAACGCATTCGCACCCAAGCTCGCTGTGCGCCCCTACTGCCACACCGACCACTATTGGCAGGTCTACTTCGACACCAACAAGGCTATTGCCGACACGCTGGGTGCGGCAGGCTTTCCAGTGGCGACGCGACCAGTCAAAATCTACCCCGTTTAACAAGGAGAAAGCAACATGGGAATTTTCGATGCAGTAATGGGTGCCGTCAGTGGGCACATTCAGCAAAATGGTGGCTTGGGTGAAGTGTTGGGTGGCCTGTTGGCCAACAACTCTGAGCTGGGCGGCCTGAGCGGGCTGGTGGACAAGTTCAAACAGAACGGGATGGGAGACATCGTCGGCTCCTGGATTGGCACGGGGCAAAACCTGCCCATCTCGGCCGACCAAATTGCCAGTGCGTTTGGCAGCGGCACACTGGGCAATATTGCCAGCCAGCTGGGCCTGGACCCGGCCCAGGTGTCCGGCCAGCTGGCGCAGATGCTGCCCGGCATCATCGACAAACTCACCCCCAATGGCGCACTGCCCGAGGGTGGATTGGGTCAGCCAGCCGACCTGATGGGCATGCTGGGCGGGCTACTGAACAAAAGCTGAGGGCCTTACACCGCGCCCGGCCCGTTAGACGGACAACTTGCGGCACCCCACGCAAGTGGGGGCTGTAAGGCGCAGGTGCCACCCGCACCATTCTGGCGCACAGCGGCGCAGAGACCGCGCCACCGCGCATCACGCCAGCACGCGTGCCGCCGCGGTGGGATGGGGCCCATGCGCAGGGTCCATTGGCGGGAACAGAGTTGGTGCATGGCGTGTGATTCAAAGATGGCGAAGGTGATGGACGGACGGCGTTTTGGGCAGGGCCGCCATTTGCCCCATGGCCGCTTGCGTGGGGCAGTTGGCATCAACGGAGTCGCGGCACAGGGCCTGGAATGCTTCAAGCCGGCTCTTGAGTTCATGCAGTTCCTCAATCCTTTGTGTCACATGCGCCAAGTGCTGTCGCAACACGTGTGAAGTCACTTCGCAAGCAGTGGGTGAATCACCGGGCACCTGCAGCAGCGTTTGAATTTCCTGGATCGACATGTCCAGACTCCTGCAAGTGCGTATGCGCCGCAAGCGTTCGACGTCTTGTGCGCTGTAAGTGCGGTAGCCATTGCTGGCCCGTGTGGCCGGACTCAACAGGCCTTGTTGTTCGTAAAAACGGA
>JBIPME010000449.1:0-2667 GCA_044369275.1 Rhodoferax sp. | reverse complement strand
ACGCAGCGAGTTGTCTCTGCGGTCACGTCAAGCTTAAGATTTCAGGCAAACCTAAGTTTCCGCACCTTTGCTCCTGCTCAATGTGTCGCCGAACATCGGGGGCACCGACCGTGGCGTGGGCCGACTTTGAGGATTCGGCTTTCGAGTGGGTCGGGCGAGGGAGACCCAAGTACTACCAATCCTCCGAGCGGACGAAGAGGGGTTTTTGTCCAAAGTGTGGATGCTTGATCTGCGCTGTAGATGACGATCGCACGGCCATTAGCGTCACTTTGGGATGCTTGGATAATCCTGAGTTGATCGTTCCTGGCAAGACGCATAGCTTTAAGTCAGATGCCCCGAAGTGGTGGCATGTTTCAGTAGGATGATTGAAGGGGTATTTGCGGATTGAGCGAATCCTATACTGCTTTTGCTTCGCGACGATTGACTGGGATTGGTTTTACGTCTGGCAACGACAGGCATTGAGTAGTAAAAAAAGATGTAAGCCCGTTTCACTGTGTGCTTTTTGACATGAAATTACGACTTACGAAAAGGTTTTTTGCGGTAACTTGCGCATGTAATGCTGTCAAAAAATTAAAAAGCCTGGCTTTAAGCTAGTCAGGTTGCAAAACACAAAATAAAATATTGCTCTCTGCGAGTGATGAAAATGTATACACTTCATCACTACATTTGATAAGGTCACACTATGTCCAAAGAGGCTGTTTTCACGATGAAACTGGAGCCTGAGCTACGCGCCGAGTTCATGGCCGAAGCGCAGGCTGCTCATCGACCGGCATCGCAGGTCCTGCGCGAGTCGATGCGCGAGTTCGTCCAGCGTCAGCGCGAAGCCCGAGAATACGATGAGTTCCTGGGCCGCAAGGTTGATGCTGCGCGTGCCTCAATGCGCGCCGGTGTCGGTCACTCCAATGATGAGGTTGAAGCCACGTTCGCTGCTCGACGTGCGGTCGTGGCGAACCAAGAGTGAGGGTCATTTGGACACCTGAAGCGCTGCAGGATCGCGCTGAAGTTTGGGACTACATCGCGCCCGACATTGACCAGCGCTTCCAACGAGAATTTCTCTCAAAACGGGATTGAGGCCAAGCAGGCGCTTTGGGATTCAGGATAATGCGGCATGCTATTTTTACTTTCCCCTGCAAAATCTCTGGATTACGAAACCCCTTTGGCGGGACAGCCGCATTCACAGCCGCTGTTTGTGCCGCAGTCTCAAGTTTTGATTGAAGTGTTGCGCACCTACGCGCCGCAGCAGATTGCTTCTTTGATGGACTTGAGCGACAAGCTTGCTGCCTTGAACGTAGGTCGCTACGCGGCGTGGTCGAGCCGGGCTACGCCGCACAATGCACGCCAAGCGGCGCTGGCGTTTGATGGCGATGTGTACGGTGGGCTGGATGCGCACAGTTTGCCTGCCCAGGCTTTGGATTGGGCGCAGGCGCATTTGTGTATTTTGAGCGGCTTGTACGGTGTGCTGCGGCCACTGGATTTGTTGCAGCCTTACCGCTTAGAGATGGGCACCCGTTTGGTGACCGAGGCGGCCAAGGATTTGTACCAGTTTTGGAAACCCCATGTTGCCGCGTATTTGAATACGCGCTTGCAGTCCGACGCCCAGCCTGTGGTGGTGAATTTGGCTTCGCAGGAGTATTTCAAAGCGGTCGATACCAAGGCGCTGAAGGCGCAGGTGGTGGAGTGCGTGTTCCAGCAACCCAAGGCGGGGCAATACAAGGTGATTAGCTTTTTGGCCAAGCGTGCGCGCGGTTTGATGGCCCGCTATGCGGTGGAAAACGCGTTGGAGACGCCGGAGTCTTTGCGTGCTTTTGACGCTGAAGGCTATGCCTGGGATGCCGCGCTCTCTAGCCCTACGCGGCTGGTGTTTCGTCAGCAGGTGGCCGCATGAGCGAAACGGTGAATACCCATAACGTGCACAACGTGCTCCCCAACGTGCTCCCCAACGCGCTCCCCAACGCGCCCCAGAGCGCCCCTCGCAACGTCCCCCAAAACGCGCTGCACAACGCGCCAGAGCACTCGCAGTTGGGCAAGGTGGCGGCTTATGCTGATCAGTACGATGCGACTTTGTTGTTTCCGATACCGCGTGCGCCCAAGCGCCAAGAGGTGGGCCTGAACCCAGCGGCGTTGCCTTTTT
The DNA here is from genome assembly GCA_044369275.1 of Rhodoferax sp. GTDB lineage: Bacteria > Pseudomonadota > Gammaproteobacteria > Burkholderiales > Burkholderiaceae_C > Allorhodoferax. The sequence goes on along the minus strand of JBIPME010000449.1, from coordinate 536 downwards.
TTGGCGTGGATATGTGGACCGCGTACGAGCTGAGCTGGCTTAATTTGCGCGGCAAACCGCAGGTGGCGCTGGCCCACATCAGCATTCCTTGCGAGACGCTGAACATTGTGGAGAGCAAGTCGTTCAAGCTGTACCTCAACAGTTTTAACAACACCCGTTTCGCAGATGCCGAGCAGGTGTTGGCCTGTTTGCGGGCTGATTTGAACGCGGTGGTGTGGGCGGGCGCTGTGGTGCAGGCATCGGTCGCCGTGCGTTTGGTGCTGCCTGAGCAGTTTGAGCGCGAGCCTTTGTACGAGCTTGAGGGTTTGCGTTTGGACCGGCTCGATGTGGAGTGCACGCAGTACCAACCTGCGCCAGAGTTGCTGCGCACGCTGGACAACGAAGGTACGGTTAATGAGGTGCTGGTGAGCAATTTGCTCAAAAGCAATTGCCTGGTAACGGGCCAGCCCGATTGGGCCAGCGTGCAAATCAGTTACACCGGGGCGCCCATTGTGCAAGAGGGCTTGTTGCAGTATTTGGTGAGTTTTCGCAACCAC
>JBIPME010000448.1:0-2669 GCA_044369275.1 Rhodoferax sp. | reverse complement strand
GCACCACCTGCCCTTCGCTGTCAAGCAAGGCGTAACGCACCTCACGCTCTTGGGCCTGCTCCACGTGGATGGCCTCAATGCCGGGGCGAAACACGTGGTCCACCACCTGGGCCTCTTTGCTGGGCAAGCCCGCATCGCGCACGCGCTCAGGCACCGCCGCCGCAATCACCAATGGCATGCCATGGCCGCACTGCTTGCACTGCACCTGGCCGTTCGCTGCGTGCGCCACGGTGGTAGTCATGGTGTCGCCACTGCGCTGCACGGCAACGGCATGGCACTGGGGGCAAAACGTATCGACGCTGGTGGTGTTGGGGGTATTGCCCAAGTACACGTATTGGATGCCCATATCCAGAGCCTGTTGGCGGGCTTGCTCCAAAAAGCCAATGTCGGTGCGCCCCACATGGGTGTAGAGATAGTCGGGGTGAAAACGCACGTAGTGCAAGGGCACATCGGTGCCCAAGTTGTCCAGCATCCACTGCGCCACTTTGCGCGTCTCGGTCAAATTGTCGTTGCGCCCGGTGACGCATAAATTCGATATTTCCAAGTGAGGCCGCACGCCGTTGGGGCGGGCTTGGTGCACTTGCACAATGCCATCGAGCACGGGCTGCATCGTGCCCAAGGCGTGCTTTTGGTAGTACACCGGGTCTAGCGATTTGAGCGAGATGCTGAAAATATCAATGACCTCCAGCAACTCTGAAATAGCCACAGGCGTGATGGAAAACGCTGATTTGTACAAGTTGCGCAAGCCCGCTTGGCGCGCTAAGCGGGCGGTGTCCATCACAAACTCATGCCACACCACCGGATCGTTATACGTCCAAGACAGCGTGCCTATGCCGTGGCGCAGCGCGTAGTCCACAATTTGTTCGGGCGTGTAAGTCGACACGTCTTTGTCGCGCACCAAGCGCGCTTGGCTGGTTTGCCAGTTTTGACAGAAGTCGCACTTGAACATGCAGCCAATATTGCCGAGCGACAAAATCGGCGAGCCGGGCAAGTAGTTGTACACCGCCTCCGACTCGATTTTTTCTTCCGTCACCGGTACCGATTTGCCGTAGTTCAAGGTCTTGAGCGTGCCGCCATCGTTGTAGCGCACACCGCAAAAACCCAGGCCTCCTACCGGAATTCGGCACTGTTTCGGGGAGAGTTCGCATTGCACACGCCCATTGGCCAAGGGTGTCCATAAGCGCGCATCCTTCGTGTTGTGACGCAACGCAGGCGTTAGCGTGATGAGTTTGTCTGCCATTGATTTACTTTCTTTGATCGAGGTGCCATTGACGCATCAACAGCAAACCCACATAGGTATCGCGTAAAAACAAGGCCGCCGCCTGCGAAGCATCCGCAAAAGGCTCTTGCGTGCTGCCCAGCTGTACGTAGCCCTTGCCTTGCTGCGCGCCAAAGCTCAACAGCTCCGTGCCCTTGTAGCCTTGCTGCATGGCTTGTTGAACCAAGGGCAAGCGCTCAATGCCGAACAAAAACAAATCGTGCCGAATCAACTCTTCAGGCACCAACCTGCTCAACGACTGAAACTCGATGCGCCAGTCATGGGTTTGCAAGGCGGCAAGCAAATCGGTGGGGGGTTGAAGGCGCCAAGACGCAGGCGACTCGAAACGGGTGCGCGTGAGTCGGTAGCGCAAAGGCCCCACTTGCAAACCCAGCTCTAGGCCCAAGGCTCCATCGGCTTGCAGCGCCAACTCCTTGGCCTGTACAAAAAAGTCTTTGGTTTTTTGGCCGATTCCCGGCTTGAGCAGGGCCTCGCGCCCCATCGCAGGCGAGAGCACGGGCTCACTCTCGTTGTTGACCCAGACCGTCCAGCCATCCAACTCCGCATCCAAAGGCTTGGGCTGTTTGGGCAAGCCGTAGGGGCTGAGGCGCACCTTGATTTTGTCTTGCTTTTTACTCACCACCAAGTGAATCAGGTGCGGGCTGCGGCCTTGCGCATGGTGCGTGGTGGCATGGATTAGCACATCGGCAATGATCGCGTTCGCAGCATAAGTATGGGTGTTGGCGATTTTGATTTCACGCCGCTGCACGTCCAACTCCGCCTTGGTGTGGGCGTCTTCCAAGGCCAAGCGGTTGCAAGACAGAACACTGCTTTCGCAATCGCCCAAACCGGGCAGCAACTGCACCAGCGGACCTTGCAGCGGTGCGGCATACAGAGTACCCGCCAAGCCCAGCAGGCAAATCCAAGCTAAAGCTTGTCTGACAGAAAAACTCAAAAAATCAAGTCTCATTTTCCTATCCCTAAACCTAACCACCATTGAATTTAAGGCCAACATCGGCAACATCGGCGTATGCTAGTTTCGAACAGATAGGAAACTAAACCGTACATAATTGAATATAACATGCGCATTAGCAGGCTGAATCGCCCCGGGTTTCAAAGAGGCTGGGCGCATAGAAAATCCAATCGCATGTGCACAATCACGGCCCAGGTTTGGGGCATCACAGGCCTGCCAGCCTGCGTTGAGTGCGCGTTTGTTCAGAGCCAGTTGCCCGAGATTTGCCGACTTTCCCATGCATGGGCAGTGCCAGGCGCAGCCTGCCGCCCAGCGGCGGTCAACTCGCTGTTTTCCCCTCACCAACGGATGCGCTGACCGGCCTCAAAGTCTGGTGCTGCTTGGCAGCCCTCGCCCCAGTCCGGCAGGGGCTCCATACCTTGCACACCTTCACCGACC
>JBIPME010000447.1:0-2673 GCA_044369275.1 Rhodoferax sp. | reverse complement strand
TGCACATGCGTAAAGTCCACCAGTTGCAGCAGCACGGGCGCTGGGTACAGCGGCGCATCGCTTAAGGCCAGCACGCTTTGGGTCATAAAGGCTTCACTGCTACGGTCGCTGGCAATGGCGGGCAGGCCGTCACGCGCTCGGCTTAATTGCAGCAGTTCAAACAGGCAGCCGTTCAGAATGTGAATCAGCACCTCGCTGGCTTTTTCACGTTCCCCAGCGACCACGTTGTGCTCTATGAAGTCTGACAATGCTTGCAAACCCGCCACGGGCGTGCTGGGGGCGGTTTTGCCCGTTGATGTGCCCGGCGATGCGCTGGGGGCGCTACCGGTAGCAGTGTCGCTAGCGGTGCCGCTAGCAGTGTCGGTGGGCGCATTGGCAAATAAGTTTAAGGTGCGCTCGGCGGAGAGCGCCAATTGCTGCGTCAGGGCGGGATTTTTTTCGGCAATCGCCCGCGTGGCGTAACGCTTTGCGGCCTGTGTGCGCAAAGACGGGTCTAGCAAGCTGTGGCGCAGGCGGAAAAAATCTTCCATGCTGCCTTGCCCATCCGCTGGGATGCGCAAATAGCGAAAAGACTCTGCGGGGCTGTTGCGCATGCCCAGCAAAAATACGCCCACGCCGTCTCCCATTTCAACGGGTTGCATGTAATTGTTGAACTCGACGGCTTGCCCCGCAGCATCGCGCAGCTTGTAGCTCACACTGGGGCCTACGTTGCGCAGTTGTTCGTTATTGGCCTTGTTGGCCGCGCCCAGGCTGGCGTTCAAGCGGGTACGCAAATCAACCTTGCGCGGGTCCGTGGCCGAGCCGCTGTCTTGCCCCAAGTTTTCTACATTGATGACCCGCAGCCCGGTGTACTCCACCGTCATGGGGCCTTGTGCTGCGGTGGCGCTAGGCGGCAGGGGGGCGCTGCCGCCAATGGTGCCTTCGAGCGTAAAAGGCTGTCCTGGGCTGCTAAAGGGGAGGGCTTTGAAGCGGACCTGAGAGCCGCCATCGTCAAAACTGCTTTGGTAAATTTCAATGCCGCGGTGTTGCACGGGGTGGTTCACCTCCACCCTGGCAGGGCGTGCCTCGCCGGTGGCTTTGTCGTGGATCACGATGTCGCTGGCAAACAGTTTGGGCATGCCGGTTGAATAGTATTCAACAATAAACTTTTTCAACTCCACGGAAAAAGGCAGCTCTTGCAGCACCACGCCTTGGGATTGGCTCAGCACCGCTGTGCTGGACTGCGTTCCTTCTGCCACCAACAAATTGCCTCGGAACGTGGGGTTGTTTTCGCCCAAGCGGTGCTGCTCCGTGACGTCGCCCACCATGCCCGTGCCGTTAAACAAGGTTTTGCCTTGCAGCAGCATTTGTGCGCGCACGATCAGGTCGCCGTCGAGCAAGCCGCCTATGCAGATCAACACAATGGCGCTGTGCGCTGCGATATAGCCCAGCTTGTTCGCTCCACCGGCTTTGGCCGCCAGCATCCAGCCTGGGCCATGGGGCGTGTCACGCGCTTGCAATTTGATGCGCCAGCCCGCTTGCTTGAGCACCTTTTGCACACGCTCAGCCCCGCTTTGGGGCGACTCGGCCAAAGCGGCTTGGGCCCGTTGCCCGAATGCTTGCAGGCTTTGTTCGCGGATGTTTTCTTTGTAGGTCTTCAAGTCCGCCAGAATTTTGGGCGTGTTGCGCAGCAGGCACAGCGTGGTGCTGGTGACCAAAAATCCCAAAATGGTTAAAAACCACCAAGCGCTGTAAATGTTGTACAGGCTCAGTAGATTAAAGACCTCGGCCCAATAAGAGCCAAATTGGTTGACGTAGTTGTTATAAGGCTCGCCTTGCTTGAGCACGGTTCCAATCGCCGAGGCAATGCAAATGACCGTCAGCAGCGAGATGGAAAAGCGCATGGACGATAGCAACTCGACACTGGCACGTACAGCCCGAGACGGGGATTTCAAGGCAATACCTTGGGTCGAGACGGTCATGGATTAGCAAGAGTTAAGCGGAGTCAATACCAATAAAAAAAGCAGGCCACTGTGGGTGTGCCTGCCTTGATCGCATTAGCCTAAGAGGCCTCGTGGGCCTCCAATGCCCACAGGCTCACGAGGCTTAATATGCCGTTTCGCGTTGCCTGGGGAGTGGCGCGTAAGGTGTGTTAGCGCAGTCCGGCAATGTAGTCTGCCACAGCCTTGATTTCACGGTCATTGAGTTTGGCGGCAACCTGCGACATTGTCGGGTTATTGAGGCGCACGTTGTCACGGAATGTGGTGAGCTGGGTGCTGGTGTACTCTGCATGTTGGCCGCTTAGGCGAGGGTACTGCGAAGGAATGCCCGCCCCGTTGGGGCTGTGGCAACCTGCGCATGCGGGGACTTGCCGATCGGCAATGCCACCACGGTAAATGCGCTCACCCAAGGCAAGCAAATCTTTTTCTTTGGAGAAGCCTGTTTTGGCCTTTTGGCTGCTAAGCCAGTACGCGATATTTTTCATATCGTCATCGGACAAGGCACTGGCAAAGCCCTTCATGACGGCATTGTTGCGTTTACCGGATTTAAACTCTTGAAGCTGCTTAACCAAGTATTCTGGATGCTGTTGGGCAAGTTTCGGCTGGGCTGCAATAGAGGAGTTCCCATCAGCGCCATGGCAGGCCGCACACGCAGCGCCGTAACTGGCAGCACCCTTGGCCAGATCGGGTTTTG
>JBIPME010000483.1:0-2523 GCA_044369275.1 Rhodoferax sp. | reverse complement strand
CTGCCTGCGCCACCAGCCAGGTGGGCGTGTGCTGCAAGTGCGCCAATGCGGCCAACACGTCGTGGCGGGTGCTGCGCACTTCGATGCCCAAAATGCCTTGGCCTGCGGCGGGCAGCATTTGCGTGGTTTCAAAGCGGCAGCGAATGCGGGCAGCCAAATCCAAGCGCATGAGCCCGGCTGCGGCCAGCACGATGCCGTCGTACAAACCCTCATCGAGCTTGCGCAGGCGGGTGTCCAAATTGCCGCGCAAAGGCTCGATTGTTAAATCCGGCCGCAAAGCGCGCAACAGGGCCACGCGGCGCAGGCTAGAGGTGCCCACCACCGCGCCCAAGGGCAGGTCTTGCCAGTGCGCGTAGCGGTTAGACACCCAGGCGTCACGCGGGTCTTCACGCGCCATAGTGCAGGCCAAGGTAAAGCCCTCTGGCAAGTCCATGGGCATGTCCTTGAGGGAGTGCACCGCCAGGTCAGCCCGGCCCTCTTCGAGAGCGACTTCCAGCTCCTTCACAAACAGCCCCTTGCCGCCGACTTTGCTCAAAGAGCGGTCCAGTATTTGGTCGCCTCGGGTCGTCATGCCCAAAAGCGCAACGCTATGACCGCGCTGCTCTAGCTCTGCCTTAACGTGCTCAGCCTGCCAAAGGGCCAGCCGGCTCTCGCGTGTTGCGATGGTGAAATGTTGCAATGTCGTACCCTATTCGTAACCCAAGCGGGGGACAAGAATGCTAGCATGTTCGGCATGAAAACCACCACGCCCCCCGCACCCAGCGAATCCCAACGCAACAAAGACAACGAGCGCCCGCTGCGCGAAGACATCCGCCTCTTAGGGCGTTTGCTGGGGGATGTGATCCGCGAGAAAGAAGGCTTGGCCGCCTTCGACCTGATCGAAACCATTCGCAAACTCTCGGTGGCCTTTCGGCGCGACGCCGACCACGAGGCCAACAAAACCCTCAAAAACCTGCTCAAAAGCATCAGCGCGGACCAAACGGTCAGCGTAATCCGCGCCTTCACCTACTTCAGCCACCTGGCCAATCTGGCCGAAGACCGCCACCACATCCGCAGGCGCGCGGTGCACGAGCGGGCCGGGGAAACCCAAGAGGGCAGCATCGACGTGGCCATGTCGCGCCTGCGCTGGGCGGGCATTACGCCCAAAACGATCTCCCAAACCCTGGCCCACAGCTATGTCGCCCCGGTGCTCACCGCCCACCCCACCGAAGTGCAGCGCAAAAGCATCTTGGACGCCGAGCGCGACATTGCGCAGCTGCTCAGCGCACGCGACGACATCAAGCAACGCGCAGCCGCCTTCGACAGCAAAAAAGACGCACTCACCCCGCGCGAACTCGCCCACAACGAAAGCCAGCTGCGCGCACGCACCATGCAGCTGTGGCAAACCCGGCTGCTGCGCTACAGCAAACTCACCGTCAACGAAGAAGTGGAAAACGCGCTGAGCTACTACGAGGCCACCTTTTTGCGCGAAATCCCCAAGCTCTATGCCGAGCTCGAAACGGCGCTGGGCGCGCAACCCGTGCACAGCTTTTTGCGCATGGGCCAATGGATTGGCGGTGACCGCGACGGCAACCCCAACGTCAGCGCCCAAACACTGGCCTTTGCCCTGCGCCGCCAGGCCGAAGTCGCCCTGCGCCACTACCTGACCGAGGTGCATTACTTAGGCAGCGAACTCTCCATTTCCGCCATGCTCAGCGGCTGCACCCCGGCCATGCAGGCCTTGGCACAAGCCTCGCCCGACCACAACGAACACCGCACCGACGAGCCCTACCGACGCGCCCTGATCGGCATCTACGCCCGCTTGGCCGCCACGCTGCAAAGCCTGACCGACACCAGCGCCGCACGCCACGCCGTGCCCCCGCAAAACCCCTACCTGCACGCCAGCGAATTGGTGGCCGACTTGCGCACCATCGAGGCCTCGCTGCAAGCCAACTATGCCGGTGCCTTGGCCGTGCAACGCTTGCACCCCTTGATTCGCGCCGCTGAAGTCTTTGGCTTTCACCTGGCCACCGTGGACCTGCGCCAAAGCTCTGACCAGCATGAGACCGTGGTGGCCGAACTGCTGGCGCACGCCCGCATCTGCCCCCACTACAGCGCCCTGAGCGAGGCGCAAAAATGCACACTGCTGTTGCAACTGCTCAACGACGCCCGCAGCTTGCAAATCCAAGGCGGCAGCTACAGCGACCACACCCAATCGGAACTGGCCATCTTTAGCACCGCCAAAACCCTGCGCCAGCGCTTTGGCGCGCAAGCCATTCGCCACTACATCATCAGCCACACCGAAGCCGTCAGCGACCTGCTCGAAGTCCTGTTACTGCAAAAAGAAGTGGGGCTGCTGCAAGGCACCTTGGACGACCAAGCCCACAGCGAACTCATCGTCGTGCCCCTGTTTGAAACCATTGCCGACCTGCGCAACGCGGCCACCATCATGCGCGACTTCTACGCCCTGCCCGGCATCGCCGCCTTGGTACGGCGCAACGGCGCTGAGCAAGACATCATGCTCGGCTACTCGGACAGCAACAA
>JBIPME010000048.1:0-8682 GCA_044369275.1 Rhodoferax sp. | reverse complement strand
CGTCCCACGCCCAAAGTATGGGACATCACAAAAGAATTTTGGCTGGAAAGCGGCTTTTCCTTTGCGTTAGACCAACGTGATTTGGGAATTATGGAAACGGATTGGGCAGAAAATCGTGCCAAGTTATCGCAAGGCGCAATCCAATCCTTCATGAGTAAAATTTTTAACTCCATCTCATCTACCGCTGAGCGCGATAAATACCGCACCCGATTAGAGACCAATGCGGCCGGAGAGACTGAAATCTATATCAGCCACCGTGGCTTGTATGAGGTGTATACCGAAGAGCGCAGCAACCAAACTGTCTGGCAACCTCGCGCCGCAGACCCTGAACTGGAAACCGAATTTTTGCGCCGCCTCATGCTCAAATTAGGCGCATCTACAGAGCAAACCAAAGATCTTGGCAACAGTGTTTATAACAAGCCCACGGCAGAGCTGAGCGTAATCGACGGCCGTACGGTTATCCTGTTAGAAGAAAATTTTGACCGCGCATGGCGCCGTGTCGGCCTAAGCCTAGACCGCAGTGGCTTCACCGTAGAAGACCGCGACCGCAAACAAGGTATTTACTATGTACGTTACATCAGCCCTAACAAAGAAGCGGTAGCTGAACAAGGTTTCTTTGGCAAACTATTTAATAACGATGCGCCCAAAGTAGCAGCTGCGCAAAAATATTGGATTTCCGTCAAAGCACAAGCCACAAAATCGGTGGTTTCCGTTTTAAACGATCAAGGCCTTCCAGAGCAATCCAGCGCAGGAGAGGCTATTGCCAAACTCATTGCACAAGATTTGAAATAAGAATTTGGGAATAAGAATTTAGGAATCGTAGTAATGGGCAAAAAAAAACCACCTTTCGGTGGTTTTTTTGCTTTGCAGTTAATTACTGCTTAGCTGGCTCAGAAGCTGCGGCAGCAGGTGCAGAAGCGTCAACTGCTGGAGCTACAGGTGCTGCAGGAGCAGCAGGAGTAACGACCGCTGGCTCTGTAGCAGCAGGAGGAGTCATAGGAGCTTCTGGCTCTTTCTTACCGCAAGCTGCCAATGCTGCTGCAGCGATGATTGCTGCCAATACGAGTGATTTTTTCATTTTTAAAAGAACTAAAGTGGGTTTACGAAACAATTTCCGGAAATTGCCTTGGTGGCCTCCCACCAAGTTTTCTAACAAGAAGTTTTTAATTGCCTTTTGTTAGATTTCTAGATTATACAAGAAATAAATTGCAAGACTGGGGAAAACCCTTTGTAAGCGAAGTGATTGCCACTTAGTTTGCAAAAAATCTTCAAGAACCAGGCCATACCTTGGGGAATCCACGGCCAAAACAGTGCCCTCCCCGACAATAACGACACAAGTGCTTACTGAAAAACGAATCGTTATGCCTTGAAGCACGCACCTAGAAATCGCTTTTGCATACACTTTTTTTACGCCTGTACCGCATGTAACCAGCCCACCTCGCACCATTGGGTTAACTGTGCCTTGGCAGCAGCGCTCAGACGAGCAACTACACTGGCACGAAGGCCGCGTTCGTTGGCGAGCTGGCGCATTAAAGTCGCATCTCGGCCTGAGACACAAAACGCTTCCCCATTCACGAAAATATAAGACTGCGCATACAGCATGCGCGTACGGCGGTCCAAAGTAATGCCTTGCGAGATTAGCCCCCCTTGCCCCTCAAACCAGACCATGGCCTTGGGTTCGGTCAGGTACTCGCCTAAGGTACAGAGCACCGCGCCTGGCGTCTGCATTGCAGCTTGCAAAGTTGCTTGTGAGAACGCCAATAACTCCGCAGGTATTTCCGCACTCTCGCTGACTGCACTTTGCTGCGGATCTCGGTAAAGTTTCGCGCCCAATTCTTCTTGCGCCTCTTCGGCCATGCGTTGCATGAGCTCCTTGGCCATCTCGCCTTGGCTAGGTGCCCGAAAACCAATGGAATACGTCATGCACTCCCCTTGCGCAATGCCATCATGGGCATAGCGTGGCGGCAGGTACAGCATATCGCCAGGCTCTAACACAAACTCTTGTTCGGGCTCAAAATTGGCCAGAATTTTAAGGGGCACATCCGGTTGCAAACGCAGGTCCTTCTGACGGCCAATGCGCCAACGCCTTGTACCTTGCGCCTGCAATAAAAAAACATCGTAGCTGTCAAAATGCGGCCCCACACCACCACCGTCCGTGGCGTAACTAATCATCAAATCGTCTAATCGCGCATCAGGGATAAACCGAAATTGCTGCATCAGCTGATGCACCCCGTCATCATGCAAATCTACGCCTTGTACCAACAAAGTCCAGCCGGGCTGCTTCAAAGGCGGGAGGGACTTGCGCTGAAAGGGGCCTTGCCGCAACCGCCAAGACGCACCTTGGGCACTGGCATTTTGAATGATCAAACGTGACTCGGCCGTGTCTTGCGCCGCCAATGCCAAAAGCTCCGAACGGCTGAGCAAAGGCGAAAAGTTGGGAATGGCCCCGCGAATCAGCAGGGGCTTTTTCTGCCAATACTTGCGCATAAAGGTCTGTGGCGACAGGCCACCAAGTAGTTGGATTGGTTCTTGAATGTTCATGGGACAATTGTGCATGGAAATTTCTACACAATGCGTCGTTGCCCTGACCTGGACGCTGAAAGATACTTTGGGCGAAACACTGGACGTATTGCATGACCCAGTCGAATTTTTAATCGGTGGCAGCGACTTGCTGCCCGCCATTGAAGAGGCCCTTCAAGGGCATGCCGAAGGCGCGGACCTGCACCTCCAAATTGAACCCTTGCAAGCCTTTGGCGATTTCAACGACCAGCTTATTTTGCTGGAGTCCCGTGACTTATTCCCCCCCGATATCGAAGAGGGTTGGACATTTGAGGGCATCGCCCTACCCCAAGGCTGCAACCCTGACGCCCCCAAGGACGCGATTTACACCGTGACCGATGTCTACCCAGAGCATGTGGTGCTCGATGGCAACCACCCTTTGGCAGGTATTGCCATTCGATTGAGCTTGTCCGTCGTCTCGGTGCGCGAAGCCAGTGCCGCTGAACTGGAGCGCGGCACCTTGGGGGCGGGCTTTTTTCGCCTAGAGCCTGTACCCCATTTGCTGCCCGGCAACAGGCAAATTCATTAAAAAACGCAACCCGATGCACTGGCAGGCGCCTGTAAACCCCTCTCCAACGCCTATGGGGCGCCTATCAAGCGCCTATCAAGCGCCTAGTGTTTACCGGTAGAGCCGTAGCCACCTTGGCCACGCTGCGATGCGGGGAACTCGGTCACCACGTTAAATTGCGCTTGCACCACCGGAACAATGACCAGCTGCGCAATGCGCTCCATGGGTTCGATGGTGAATGCGTTGGGGCTGCGGTTCCAGGCACTGACCATGAGTTGCCCTTGGTAATCGCTGTCGATGAGGCCCACCAAGTTACCCAGCACAATGCCATGCTTATGCCCCAAACCTGAGCGCGGCAAAATCAGCGCGGCGTACCCAGGGTCTTCTAAGTAAATCGCCATACCCGTAGGCACCAATTGCCATGCATTCGCGGCCAAGGTGAGGGGGGCGTCTAAGCACGCACGCAAATCCAATCCCGCGCTGCCGGGGGTGGCGTAAGTGGGAAGTTGGTCGTGCAGCCGACTGTCTAGAATTTGGATGTCAATTTTCATTATTTTTTCATTTCTTCAAACTGGCGTCGTGCTACACCAAACGGTTGGCAATCTCGGCCACGAGCATGCGGGCCAAGTGTAGTTTACTGTTGCGCCCAAGCTCTTTCGCCCCCTGCGCATCAACCAAAAGCAAGGCATTGTCATCGCTGCCAAACGTGGCGGGCCCTATATTGCCCACCAACAGAGGAACGCCTTTACGCAGGCGTTTGGCTTGTGCATGCGCCAGCAAATCATGGCTTTCCGCTGCAAAGCCCACGCAGTACAAAGCGCCATTTTGTGCCCTAGGCGACTGGGCCACATGGGCCAAAATGTCCGCATTTTCCACAAAGTGGATATTGGGCCCACTGTGCGCGCTCTCTTTTTTGATTTTTTGCACCGCCGCCATGTCGGGTCGCCAATCGGCAACTGCCGCCGTAGCAATGAACACGCGGGCGCTATCGGCATGCTGTTGCACGGCTTGGAACATTTGCTGCGCCGAGACAACGTCAATGCGCTCCACCCCGCGTGGCGTTGGCAGGTGCACCGGCCCGGCCACCAAGGTCACCCGGGCACCGGCTTCATGCGCCGCCCGTGCAATGGCAAACCCCATTTTGCCGCTACTCAAGTTGGTAATGCCGCGTACGGGGTCCAGTGCTTCGTAGGTGGGGCCGGCATTCACCAAAACACGTTGGTTTTGCAGCACCTTGGGCTGGAAAAAAGCGACCAAGTCCGCCAACAACTCGTGCGGCTCCAGCATGCGCCCATCGCCAGACTCTCCACATGCTTGCGCGCCTTGCCCCACCCCCAACACTACCGCGCCATCGCTTTGCAGCTGCGCCACATTGCGCCGGGTCGCGGGGTGCTCCCACATCTCACGGTTCATGGCGGGTGCCAAGAGCAGGCCCACGCGCTCTGCGGGCCGCGCCAAACACAGCAAACTCAGTAAATCATCGGCCCCGCCGTGGGCCAATTTGGCCATAAAGTCGGCACTGCAAGGGGCCACCAAAATAGCGTCCGCAGCACGGCTGAGGTTGATATGCGCCATATTGTTAGGCTCTCGTGCGTCCCACTGCGAGGTATAAACGGCACGCCCGCTCAAGGCCTGCATGGTGGTTGGCGTCATAAAGTGCTCAGCGGCTTGCGACATAACCACCTGCACCGTGGCCCCTTCTTTAACCAAGCCACGGCACAATTCTGCTGCTTTGTAGCAGGCCACGCCGCCGGTAAGCCCGAGCACCACATGTTTTCCAGTTAAGCTCATTGAAGTCTTTTTAAGTCCACAGGATATGAATGCAGGCAATGTAGCAGAGAGCGCTGCATAGTGGCCCGTATAATTCTGATTTACTACTTGATCGGACTTTCCGGTCCGCTCCTGACATGACCAAATTTGTCTTCGTCACTGGCGGTGTGGTGTCTTCCCTGGGCAAGGGAATCGACCCCTACCTCAATGTAGACCCGGGCACCATGTCCCCGCTGCAACACGGCGAAGTTTTTGTGACCGACGATGGGGCCGAGACGGACTTGGATTTAGGCCACTACGAGCGTTTTATTGAAACGCGCATGCGCAAGGCCAACAACTTCACCACCGGCCAAATCTACCAAAGCGTTCTCGACAAAGAGCGCCGGGGCGATTATTTGGGCAAGACGGTACAGGTCATTCCGCATGTGACCAATGAAATCCAAGACTTTGTCAAGCGTGGCGCCCGTTATGGCGAACCTGACGCGGTCGACGTGGCAATTGTGGAAATTGGCGGCACGGTGGGCGACATTGAGTCCTTGCCATTTCTAGAGGCCGTGCGCCAAATGAGCTTGAAGCTCGGGCCCAACAACAGCGCCTTTGTGCACTTGAGCTACCTGCCTTGGATTGCGGCTGCGGGGGAGCTCAAAACCAAGCCCACCCAGCACACCGCCAAGCAATTGCGTGAAATTGGCATACAAGCCGATGCGCTGCTGTGCCGCGCCGATCGGCCTATTCCCGAAGAAGAGCGCCAAAAAATCTCCCTGTTCTCCAACGTGCCCGAGTGGGGCGTCATCTCCATGTGGGATGTGGACACCATTTACAAGGTGCCGCGCATTCTGCACGAGCAAGGCTTGGACGGCCTTATTTGCGACAAGCTGCGCCTCAATACCCCACCGGCCAATCTGAAACGCTGGGACGACTTGGTTTACGAAACGGCCAACCCCAAGGGCCAAGTCCGCATCGCCATGGTGGGCAAGTATGTAGACCTGTCGGACAGCTACAAATCACTCAACGAAGCCTTGCGCCATGCAGGCATGAAGAACCATGTCAAAGTCAAAATCGACTACATCGATTCTGAAACCCTGCATACGGGCAATGTGGCGCAACTCAGCCAGTTCGATGCCATCTTGGTGCCCGGCGGTTTTGGCAAACGCGGGGTGGAAGGCAAAATTGCAGCCGCTCGGTTTGCGCGAGAAAATCGCGTTCCCTACTTGGGCATCTGCTTGGGTATGCAAGTCGCAACCATCGAATTCGCACGCAACGTGGCCGGCTTGCACGATGCCAACAGCACCGAGTTCGAGCCCGACAGCCCGCACCCTGTGATCGCGCTGATCACCGAGTGGAAAGATGCCGATGGCACCATCAAAACCCGCAACAAAAACTCCGACCTCGGCGGCACCATGCGCTTGGGTGCCCAAAGCTCCAACGTGGCCAAAGACACCTTGGCCCACCAAATTTATGGCGATGTGGTCACCGAGCGCCACCGCCACCGCTACGAGGCCAACGTCCATTATTTGGACCGCCTGCGCTCCGCCGGATTGCTGATTTCGGCACTCACCCAGCGCGAACAGCTCACCGAAATGGTAGAGCTCCCCCATAGCGCGCACCCTTGGTACGTGGGCGTGCAATTTCACCCTGAATTCAAGTCCACCCCGTGGGATGGGCACCCCCTGTTTAACGCCTTCGTCAAAGCGGCGCTGGTGCACCAATCGTTAGACACAAATTTAGAAATGGCCTCCTAAAATGAAACTTTGTGGCTTTGACATCGGGCTGGATCAACGGCTGTTCCTCATCGCTGGGCCTTGCGTGATTGAGTCCGAGCAGTTGCAAATGGACACCGCCGGCACGCTTCAAGAAATCACCCGCGAACTCGGCATTCCCTTCATCTTCAAGAGCAGTTTTGACAAAGCCAACCGCTCCAGCGGCAACACTTTTCGCGGCCCCGGAATGGACAAAGGCTTAGAAATTTTGGCCAAAGTCAAGCGCACCTTGAATGTCCCGGTGCTCACCGACATTCACGCCATTGACCAAATTGCACAGGTCGCATCCGTGGTCGATGTGCTGCAAACCCCCGCCTTTCTTTGCCGCCAAACCGACTTTATTCAGGCCGTGGCCCAAAGCGGAAAGCCGGTGAATATTAAAAAAGGCCAATTCCTAGCCCCGGGGGACATGAAAAACGTCATTGACAAAGCGCGCGCCGCAGCCAAAGCCGCCAACCTGAATGAAGACAACTTTATGGCCTGCGAACGCGGTGCCAGCTTTGGCTACAACAACCTGGTCAGCGACATGCGCTCCTTGGCCATCATGCGAAATACAGGGGCGCCCGTGGTTTTTGACGCGACCCACTCCGTGCAACTCCCCGGTGGCCAAGGCACCAGCAGCGGTGGCCAACGCGAAATGGTGCCCGTGCTGGCCCGTGCCGCCGTTGCCGTTGGGGTGGCAGGACTGTTCATGGAAACCCACCCCGAGCCCAACCAAGCCCTGAGCGACGGCCCCAACGCCGTGCCCCTGCGCCACATGAAAGCGCTGCTAGAAACCTTGCTGGCACTGGACAGCGTCACCAAAAGAATGCCATTTTTAGAAAATAGCTTCGATTAAAACAACCCAATTCAAACTAACACCCTGCAAGCAGCCTTGCATTTCAGTGCTGTTATTTTGAATTTTTAGCTTTTCAACCTTGTAACCCTGCTGTTTTTTTGAAAGAAAATCATGAGCGCAATTGTGGATATTGTTGGTCGCGAAATTTTAGACTCCCGTGGCAACCCGACCGTCGAGTGCGATGTTTTGCTGGAGTCTGGCACCATGGGCCGTGCAGCGGTTCCCAGTGGCGCCTCCACCGGCTCACGCGAAGCCATTGAGCTGCGCGACGGTGACAAAAGCCGCTACCTTGGCAAAGGCGTGCTCAAAGCGGTAGAGCACATTAACACCGAAATCTCTGAAGCCGTACTCGGCCTGGATGCCTGCGAGCAGGCTTTCTTAGACAAAACCTTGATCGACCTCGACGGCACGGAGAACAAATCCCGCCTCGGTGCCAACGCCATGTTGGCCGTCTCCATGGCCGTGGCCCGGGCCGCTGCCGAAGAATCGGGGCTGCCGCTGTACCGCTACTTCGGCGGCATGTCGGCCGTGCAAATGCCCGTGCCCATGATGAACGTGGTCAACGGCGGTGCCCACGCCAACAACAACCTGGACCTGCAAGAGCTCATGATTATTCCCGTGGGTGCGCCCAGCTTTCGGGAGGCTTTGCGTTACGGTGCCGAAGTTTTCCACGCGCTCAAGCAAATTTTGCACGACAAAGGCATGAGCGTTGCTGTGGGCGACGAAGGTGGCTTTGCCCCCAATGTCCCCAGCCACGAAGCCGCCATCCAAATGATTTTGGAAGCCATTGACAAAGCGGGTTACGTTGCTGGTACGCAAATCGCTTTGGGCTTGGACTGCGCTGCTTCGGAGTTTTACAAAGAAGGTAAGTACGTACTCAGCGGCGAAGGCTTGAGCCTCAACGCCCAAGAGTGGACCGACATTTTGGCCACTTGGGTGGACAAATACCCCATCATCAGCATTGAGGACGGCATGGCCGAAGGCGACTGGGATGGTTGGAAGCTACTCACCGAGCGACTGGGCAAAAAAGTCCAAATCGTTGGCGACGACCTGTTTGTCACCAACACCAAAATTTTGAAAGAAGGCATCGACAAAGGCATTGCCAACTCGATTCTGATCAAAATCAACCAAATCGGCACCTTGACCGAAACCTTCGCCGCCATCGAAATGGCCAAGCGCGCAGGCTACACCGCCGTCATCAGCCACCGCTCGGGTGAAACCGAAGACTCCACCATTGCAGACATCGC
>JBIPME010000446.1:0-2682 GCA_044369275.1 Rhodoferax sp. | reverse complement strand
GGCACATCACAAAGGGCGGCACATCGGCAAACAGCAAAGAACACATCGCCGTCATGCTGTGCGCACCTAAACGGACAAATTGGTGCACCACGGTAAAACCACCCAAAATCACCCAGTCATCCACCTGCACATGGCCAGCGAGCTGGGTGTTGTTGGCAAAAATCGTATGGTTGCCCACCGTACAATCGTGCGCCAAGTGCACATAGGCCATGATCCAATTGTCATCCCCCACCTTGGTAACGCCAGTATCTCCCGGCGAACCAATGTTGAAGGTGCAAAATTCACGTACCGTGTTGCGGTCTCCAATCACCAGTTCGCAAGGCTCTCCCGCATACTTTTTGTCTTGCGGAATCGCACCGAGCGAGTTGAATTGGAATATACGGTTGTCACGCCCAATGGTGGTGTGGCCTTCAATCACACAATGGGCCCCCACCGTCGTACCGGACCCAATGCGCACATGGGGCCCGATGATGGTGTAAGGCCCCACCGAAACGTCGGAGTCCAGCACTGCATCAGGATGGACGATGGCCGTGGGGTGTATGCGGCTTACTGACATCGGTCAATATCTCAAGCAATCGCACGCATTGCGCAGGTGAGTTCGGCCTGTACGGCCAATTCATCACCGACCTTAGCGACCGCGTTAAATTTAAAAATCCCTGCTTTCATGCGCAGCATTTCAACCTCTAGTACCAGTTGATCTCCAGGCTCCACAGGACGCTTGAATCGTGCGCCATCAATCCCCGCAAAGTAGTACACCATTTGGTCACTGGGCGCCGTATCCAAGGCATCGAACGCCAACAGTGCAGCTGCCTGTGCCAATGCCTCCAACATCAGAACACCAGGCATGACCGGACGGTGCGGGAAATGGCCTTCAAAAAACGGCTCGTTAATCGTTACATTTTTCAGCGCTTTAATGCTTTTACCTTTGTCCAAGGCAATCACGCGGTCCACCAATAAAAATGGATACCTATGGGGCAACTGCTTGAGTATTTTGTGTATATCCATCATTTAACTATTTCCTTCTCCAATTTTTTAATTTTTTCCCGCAAACTGCTCAATTGCTTTAACGTTGCAGCATTGCGCTCCCATGCCGCGTTGTCATCCATCGGAAAGAAGCCTGTGTAATGTCCCGGCTTAAGAATGGACTTCGTCACCACCGTAGCCGCTGAGATATTCACATGGGCAGCAATCGACAGATGTCCCAAAATCACCGCACCGCCACCCACCGTGCAATGGGCTCCAATATGCGCGCTACCAGCAATGCCTACGCAGCCTGCAATGGCGGTATCGCGGCCAATGCGCACGTTGTGCCCCACTTGAATTAAGTTGTCCAACTTGACGCCATCTTCGATTACGGTGTCTTCCAAGGCACCACGGTCCACACAGGTGTTTGCACCAATTTCTACATCGTCGCCAATCTGCACTGCGCCAAGTTGTTCAATTTTTTCCCAACGCTCGCCATGGGGTGCAAAGCCAAAGCCATCTGCGCCAATCACCACGCCCGAATGCAAAATACAGCGCTGCCCCAGTTTGCAGTTTTCACCAATGGTGACGCGCGATTTCAATACCGTATGGGCGCCTACTTGGGCACCTCGCTCAACCACGCACAAGGGCCCAATCATGGCATCGGGATGTATTTGGGCACTGGGGTCCACTACCGCACTGGGGTGCACTGCAGGACCTTGCGAATGCAAACCCGCTGGATCTAAACGTTTTTTCCACAGCTGTGTAACCTGGGCAAAGTACAAATAAGGCTGCTGCGCAACAATGCATGCACCTCTGGCCGTGGCAGCAGCCAGCATTTCGGGTGCCACAATGACGCACGCAGCCTTTGAGTTTTGTAATTGCCCCAGGTATTTGGGGTTGCTAAGAAAGCTCAAGTCGCCTGAATGGGCCCGCTCTAGCGATGCAATCCCCGTAATCGCAGTGCGCGGATCACCATGCAAACTCCCACCCAGCTGCTCTACGAGCGCGGCCAACGTCAACGGTACATCTGTCACAACAGGCGCAAGAATTACTTCGATCCGGAATCTAGAATCGCAATCACTTTATTGGTAATGTCGATTTTGGGGTTGAACCATGCGGCTTCTTGCAGTACGACGTCAAACTTCTCCGTAGCCTGCAATTGTTTAATTGCCGCGGTCACTTTGGCATACACATCTTGCAATTCTTCATTGCGCTTGGCACTGACCTCTTCTTCAAACTCGCGTTTTTTGCGTTGAATATCCCGATTTAACTCTGCCAGCTCTTTTTGTTTAAAGACACGATCGCCTTCCGAAAAAGTTAAAGCATTGGCTTCAAACTTATCCACTTTATCTTTAAAAGATTTTTGCAGATCAACAATATCTTGCTGCTTCTTGGTGAAAATACTTTCCAGCTTCTTGGTCGCATTCCTTGCCGGAATAGATTCTGTTGTGATGCGCTGAATATTGATGAATGCCAGTCTTGATTCCTGCGCAATAGCAGACAAAGACAAGCCCATGAAAAGAGCTATGCAAAAGGTATTTTTAAGATTTTTCATTAGAAAGATGTTCCAATATTAAATTGAATGGCTTGCGTTTTATCGCTATCGAATTTTTTGATAGCCCTACCAAATGAAAGGCGCAAGGGACCTACCGGAGATATCCAACTCAAACCCACGCCTACGGAGGAACGCATATCAGCCACCTGAATCGCTTCGTC
>JBIPME010000047.1:0-8691 GCA_044369275.1 Rhodoferax sp. | reverse complement strand
TTGACCTACCTGGGCGCACTGCGCACCGTGCCCAACTACAACACCATGGGCCTGGCCAAAGCCTCGCTAGAAGCCTCGGTGCGCTACTTGGCAGAGGCCATAGGACGCACCCCCGATGGCCGCAGCATTCGCGTCAACGGCATTAGCGCAGGCCCCATCAAAACCTTGGCGGCCAGCGGCATCAAAGACTTCGGAAAATTACTGCACACGGTTGCCGACACCGCCCCCATACGGCGCAATGTGACCACCGAAGACGTAGGCAACGTGGCCGCTTTTTTACTCAGCAACTTGGCTGGCGGCGTTAGCGCAGAAATCACCTACGTGGACGGCGGCTACAGCCAAACCGTGGGTGCCCCAGTAGGAAGCCTGTAGCCCTCTGCGCCGAATGGCCCACACGGCCAGATAGCCACACTACCTGACAGCACCCTTTTTTTCTAAATACCAAGGAGCTTTCATGCGTTTTGTAGTGATTTTTGAAGATGTGCAAGAAATGGTCGCAGTGCGCGAAACCCTGGAGCCCGACCATTTGGCTTATTTGGAAACCCATCGCACGGAAATTTTGATGGCCGGGGGGCTGCGCAACGAACACGGTGGGGCCTACGTTGGCGGTCTCTGGGTTTTTGAAGTGCCTAACAAGGCCCGTGCGCTTGAACTAATAGAAAACGATCCGTACTACTTGGCACACCCAAGAGAGTACCGCCTTTTGGCTTGGGGCAAAGCCCTGCCGCAGCACATGGTTACGCTTTGAAAAAGAGCGTTAAATGTCGAGTCTCGCCCTTGATGGGCTAATTCACCATCGCCGTAACGCAATTACGCAATTACGCAATTACGCAATTACGCAATTACGCAATAACCCTTCACGCAGCCGAACCCATGGCGGCATGCGGCCAAAGACCCGCCATTGCATTGCTTTTTTAAGCGCCTTTCCCCAACAAACTCGCGGCCAAGTGCGCAATGCGTCGGCACGCTTCTTCCAGTACGTGGACCGGCTCTACCAGGCCCAAACGGATATGGCCTGCGGCTTGCTGGCCAAAGGCGTCGCCTGCGAGAACGCTGATTTGGTAACGGTCTAGCAGCAATTGGGCGAACTGCTGCGCGTCCAAACCCGTGGGGCGTATGTCCACCATCACGAACATGCCCGCCTTGGGCGCGAGTGCCTGCAAGCCCACGGCACCGCGCAGGGTGTTGCAAACCGCTTGGCTGCGCTGGTGGTAGGCCTGGCGCATGGCGGCACACTCTGGTAGGTCGTTTTCCAAGGCGACACAGGCGGCTTGTTGGATGAACTCTGGGCAGCCATAGAGCATGCTAAGACCTAAGTTGCCTAGGTGCTGGATCAATGTTGGCGGTGCAATCGTCCAGCCCAAGCGCCAGCCGGTCATGGCGTGGGATTTGGAGAGGCTGTTGATGGTGACCGTGCGCTCGGCCATGCCGGGCAGTGTGGCGGGGCTGGTGTGCTGGTCTTGGAACACCAGCTCGGCATAGACCTCGTCTGAAATCAGCCAAAGATCGTGCTGGCAGCAGAGTTTGGCAATGTCTAACCAAGTGGCATGGGGAATGACGGAGCCCGTGGGGTTGTGCGGGGAGTTGATCACAATCGCCCGGGTTTGCGGCGTAATGGCTTGGGCAATGGCTTGGGCCTGCACCACAAAGCCGTCGCTGGCACGCGCAGGCACCTTGACCATGCGCGCACCGCAGGCACCGAAAACACCTGCGTAGGTGACGTAGGTGGGGTCAACCACAATGACCTCGTCCCCGTGCTCAAGCAGGCATTGCGCTGCGCTGAACAAGGCGCATTGCCCGCCTGCGAGCACGGCGACTTGGTCGGCTGTGACGGGCATGGCAGTGGTTTGGCTAAAGCGATTTGCAATGGCTTGGCGCAAACGGGGGATTCCTAAAATCGGGGCGTAGTGGGTGTGGCCTGTACGCAGGCTTTGAATGGCGGCCTCGACGATGGGCGCAGGGCTTTCGAAGTCGGGGTCGCCAACGGAGAGAACCGTAACAGGCTCGCCGGCTGCTTTGCGTTGTATGGCATCGAAGTGCAGGTCCCACGCGGTCGAGCCTTCGCCAGCGATGCGTTGGGTGAGTTGGGAGTAGCGCATAGGGGGTGTCCGATAGGGTCGGGTCAAGGTTGTGAGGGGGCGTCAATGGCCTCAATCAATGGCCTCAATCAATGGCTTGAATCAATGGCTTCGGGCAGCAGTTCAATCACGGTAATGCCAGAGCGCACAAAACCGGCACGCAGCGCAGTTTGTAGCGCCAGCACATTGGCAGGCCGCTCGGCATGGCAGCCGAAAGCACGCGCCAAGCCCGCAAAATCGGGGCTGCGCGGGAGCACGCCAATGGGCGCAATGTGGCGCTCTAGCATGTCGTCACGGATTTGCCCCAGCGCATGGTTATTCCACAGCAGCACGACCAAGCTGCCTTGGATTTCTTCCTGGGCGGTGGCCAGTTCGCTCAGGGTGTAGAGCAGGCCACCGTCGCCCACCAGCACCAAAACCGGTGCATCTGGGCAAGCAATTTTCGCGCCTATGCCCGCAGGCAAGCCATAGCCCAGCGTGCCAAAACCGGTGGGGTGCAACCAACGGCGGGGCGCATGGGAGTGCATGAGGTAATTGGCGCTGTAGGCGATTTGTGTCATGTCGGAGCAGACGATGGCATTGCTAGGTAGCGCGGCTTCGATGGCACGGATGGCGCGTAAATGGGTTTTTTGCAAGGGGGCCAAGCTGTTTTCAATGGCCGCCATCCAGCCGTCCATGCCGACCTGGGGGCCAGCCGTCTTGGGCGCAGACGCAGGGTGTATGCCGGCCAGCAGCAACGGCACAATGGTTTTGGCATCGCCGCACAGCGCGACGGCGCTGGGGTAGCGGTCATTGCATTTTGCAGGGTCAATGTCCACGCGCAGCAGGGGGGAGGTAATGGGCAAACGGTCTCGCCAAAAGTCGGTTTCGGCCATTTCGGTGCCAATGGCGATGACCAGATCGGCCTCTTGCACCGCTTGCCAGCCTTGGGGCAAGCACAGTGTGCTGCCCGCGCTCAGGGCATGGGTGCTGGGCACAATGCCTTTGCCTGCGACAGTTGTGAACACGCGGGCCTGCAAGTGCTCTGCCAATTGCTGCACGGCCATGGCCGCATCCACCGCACCGCCGCCTGCAATCAGCACGGGCTTGCGTGACTGCTGTAGCAGCGCAATGGCGGCTTGTAGCTGGGTCGGATGGGGCGGTGGCGGCGCAGCCACGTTGCGGCGCACATCGTGCGTCCAGTCGTGCTGGGCGGGCTCTGCGAGCAGGTCCATGGGGATAGAGAGGTGGACTGGGCGGGGGCGTTGGCTGGCGAACACGGCAAAGGCGCGGGCGACCAGGTCGGGAATGTCTTGCTGTGTGAGGGCAATCGCTGAGAACGCGGTAATGGCGTCGGTCAGGCGGCTCTGGTCTTTGCATTCGTGCAGATAGCCCCAGCCCTGGCCCAGGGTTTCGCGGTTGTTGACGCTAGAGACCACCAGCATGGGAATGGAGTCCCCATGCGCCTGCCCCACTGCGGTGGCGATGTTGGTCACACCGGGGCCAGAGATGACAAAGCAGACACCGGGTTTGCCTGTAGCACGGGCATAGCCATCGGCCATGAAGCCTGCGCCTTGTTCATGGCGTGTGAGCACATGCCGAATGCCGCTGCCGTGCAGGCCACGGTAGAGCTCTAGGGTGTGTACGCCGGGTATGCCAAAGACCGTGTCCACGCCGTAGTTGGCAAGCAGTTGCACCAAGGACTGTCCAACGGTGAGGCCCTGGCGGGTGGGATGGGTAGAAGGTTCAACTTGCATCGTTTTGCTTATCTCGGTTGGGGCCATGGCGCTTTAGCGCCCAATGAAATGCGGGGCTCTTTTTTCAACGCTGGCCTGCAGCGCCTCTTGGGCGTCTAGGCTGCGTCCGCAAGCCAAGCCCGCCAGCTGCTCGGCTTGCAGTTGCTGTGCCAAGCTGTTGTTAGCGCTGCTTTGGAGCAAGGCTTTGGTATGTGCAAAGGCCACGGTGGGGCCGCTTGCCAATTGCGCCGCAATGGTTTGTGCGCGCTCAGCCAAGGCAGGCGCCTCAAGCACTTCGCCCACCAGTCCGGCCTGCAAGGCTTGGCTGGCATCCCAAGATTCATTCAAAAACAAAAACCACTTGGCGCGTTCTTGGCCAATCAAACGCGGCAAATGCCAACTAGAGCCCGCATCGGGGGCGTAGGCCATGCTGGTGTAGCCCGCACGGAATCGGGCGGTGCTGGCGCAAATGCGCAAATCGCAGCACAGTGCCAAATCCAAACCCGCCCCCACCGCGCTGCCCTGTAGCACGGCCAAGGTGGGCTTGGGCAGGCTTTCTAACGCCACCATGGTGGCGTGCGCAGCCTGGGTCCAACCATAAGTTTCCAAGCGCCCTTGGGCCTGCGCATCGGCCCACTCTTTAACGTCCGCACCGGCGCAAAAACTAGCCCCTGTTGCACTGAGCACCACGCAGCGGATTTCGGTTTGGTTTTTGGCGTACTCCAAGGCCGCATGCAGTTCGGCCAGGGTGGGCAAATCCAGGGCATTGCGCTGCGCCGGGCGGTTTAAAACCAAGCTGTACACGCCTTGGTGCAAATGGACCTGCAAAGTTAAGGGGGTCAACATGGCGTCCTTTCCAATCATCTGTGCAACCGTTGTTAGCAAAATTGTGGGCCGAATAAAACCTAGGCTCAGCCACAAAAAAAGCAATACTAAACGATTGTTCAGTAGGCGCGCAAAATTTCACCGTTTCAGGCCATTGCGTGCGCTACGCAGCAGGCAGCGCATAGGCGCGGTAGCCACCGCAAACCAAGCCATCCACCCAGGCTTCACAGATTTGTATGCCTTGTGCGGGGGTAAAAACATGGGGGTTCAGGCCTGACTCCAACCACAGGCCATCCAACAGCGCGCTCAAGGCAATGGCGGCCAGCGGTGCATTGAAATGTGGCCACTCCAGCTCACGCGCCAAACCTTCAAGGCATTCGCACAGAAGGGTGCGGTAGGCCGCGTAAGAGGCGTCATGCACTTGGCCCATGGCGGGGCTGCTGCGCACGGCCGCCCAAAAAGAGATCCAGCTCTCTAGCAAACCGGGGTCCAAAATTTCGTCGGCAAAAGAGGCCACAAAAAAGGCCTTTAAGCGCGTGCGGTGGTGGGCGCCAGCTTGCTCCATGGCGGCGCGCAGGCGCTGCAAAATGCGGTTCGTAAGATGCTGGTAGGTTTGCGCCACCAGGTCATCTTTGCTGGCGTAATGGTGGTTAATTAAGCCCACCGAGACATCGGCTTGCGCACAGATTCGCCGCACCGAAATGCCTTGGAAGCCGTAC
This sequence comes from Rhodoferax sp., assembly GCA_044369275.1. Taxonomy (GTDB): domain Bacteria; phylum Pseudomonadota; class Gammaproteobacteria; order Burkholderiales; family Burkholderiaceae_C; genus Allorhodoferax. The sequence continues at coordinate 3,354 of JBIPME010000047.1, read as the reverse complement.
TGCTGCAAGCAACGCAATGTAGCCTGCATCAGCAATTCTTTACGCCCCTGCGGCTCCATGCGGCTGGGGGAAAGTGGGGGCACGGTGGAGATAAGCGCAGTCAATGGAATCCTCAATAACAACCCAAGGGGCTAGCCATACTAGCCGCACTAGGCTTTAAGCGAAAACTTTGGGTCTTGCGGCCGAGTTGGCCACCTTGAATTGGGACATTAACTCCACCAATTCGTTGGACTGTTTTTTCAAATTGCTACCGGACACCGCGATTTCCTGAACCAAGGAAGCGTTTTGCTGTGTCGCCACATCCATTTGCAACACCGCATCGGCCACCTCACCCACTTCGGCCGCTTCGGCCAGTTCGCTGGACTGTTTGCCACTGGCTTTGCTGATTTCAGCCATGATGTCAGTCACGCGTTGAATCGCGAGCACCATATCGCTCATGGTGGAGCGCGCGTTGTCCGCCAAAGCGGAGCCTTCTAAAACACGCGCCACACTGCCGTCAATCAAGCCTTTAATTTCTTTGGCCGCATCGGCAGAACGCTCTGCTTTGTCCTGCAAATCACCCGCTGCAATCTGGCTTGCCGCCGTTGTAGAAACTGGCAATGGGTTGTCAATGCTGTTGCGCACCAAGCGGTATACCAGCAAAACCACCACAATGCATAGCAAAGCAGTCGCACCCATGACTCTGCCTGTGAACACAATCGTGCGTTCAAACTCCTTCATGGCAACCTCACTGATTTTGTTGCCATTACCCACCGTTTTGTCCACGTTGGCACGGTGTGCCAAATAGGCCGCATGCACTTGCGGCAATCGGGTTTTCGCAAGCTCTGCGTTATCGATTGACAGAGGGGCAAAAATCAATTGCCGTGCCTTGCCAATAAAAACATCCCCCGACTGACGCTGCGCATTAATAAACAAAGAGTCAAAACCTATAGGGGGATTTTTCAGCCAGTACGCCACACGTCTTTCGTACGCCGCGACCAAAGCATCAAACTCTTTTTGGGCTTGGGCTACTGGCACAGTGCCCTCGATGGCTTGCGACAAAACCAAACGCGCTTCAATCAGGTACATGGGCGCAGGCAAAATATCTGCCACCACGTTCTGCGCAACAAACACCTGCTCGGCTTGGCGTGTCATGTGCTTTTGCAATAACAAACCTTGGCAGGCGATCGCGATAGCGGCCAAAACACCAACCAAACCCAAAGATCCGATAGCCCAGCGCAACGACTTAAACATAAATCACCCTTCGAGGACCGATATATACAAAAAAAATCAAATTAACATAATTTAATTGCATTCATAATTCTGTTACCCTCCCTCAAAGAGTGCCTTACCCAAGTTCTTTAGATAGTGCACTTGCGCAGGTATATTAAGTGACAATCTATTTTTCAAAATCTCAATTTGAACTCCAAAACTAACCCAATAACAGCCTTAGCACAAGACGCTGTGGATGCTTTTGACACAATGGTCCAAGCCACTGCGGGATTTCGCGCGCGGCCTGGGCAACGGGATATGGCCGAGAGCATTGCGCAGACCCTGTCTGCAGCAGACCTCGGTGAGCATGCGTCGCCGCGTCGCGCCATTGCCGTCATCCAAGCCGGAACGGGCGTTGGAAAAAGCGCCGCTTATGCCAGTACAGCGATTGCTTTGGCCTTGAAACGCAAAACACGCGTGCTCATCTCCACCGCAACGGTGGTGCTGCAAGAGCAGTTAATGCAAAAAGACCTGCCCGCATTGGCCGCGAGCTTGCCGCACCCCTTTGTATTTGCCTTGGCAAAAGGACGAAGCCGCTATGTCTGCAAACTCAAGCTCGAGCGCATGGCCGGTTCAGGTGCCATGGAAGACGACCTCTTTGGCGACCTTCTTCCCCAAACGCCCGCATCCACGGACGCACAAATCGCCACCGAAGAAAAACGCACTCGCCAGTACGAGCAGATGCTCAACATGCTGGCCAAATCCCAGTGGGATGGCGATCGCGACTCGCTCGCAGAAACCCCCGATCCCCGAGATTGGTCCAGCATCGCGGCAGAGCGCCACACCTGCACCGTTCGACAGTGCCCGCTTTTCAAAGAATGCAGTTACTACAACGCCCGCGCCAAACTCGCCGAAGCCAACGTGATCGTGGCCAACCACGATTTGGTGCTCGCCTCAATCGGCATGAAAACCCTGCCCGAGCTGCACAACTGCTTGGTCGTGTTCGATGAAGCCCACCATCTGCCCGCCGTTGCGCTGGACCAATTCTCCAGCAGCATGGACATGTCCAACTTGAAATGGATCGACTTCATCCCCAAAATATTCAAAGAAATCAGCGAAAAGCTCAACTTCCATCTCGGTGAGGATACGCAAACCGTTAGCACCCAACTCAAAGCAGCGCTGACCCAACTCGCACGCATGAGCATTGATTTGGTGTGGGCCCAAACGGGCAAAGACGCCTACGGCAGCGGCAAAGACGGCACGCTGCGCTTTGCCAACGGCGTGCTGCCTGAAGCCTTGCGGGAGCCGGTGTCCCAGATTCAATCCCAATCCACCGGGCTGCGCAAACTGTTGGATACGCTCGCCACCGAAACCAAATTGCAAGGCAAAGAAAATCCAGAGCAGGCCGCCGCTTTAGCCCAGTGGTACGCCAAACTAGGCGCCTTGGCCCCGCGCTTAGACAGCTTGGTATCGACCAGCGGACTTTTGCTCGAACATGGCGAACAACCCTTGGCCAAATGGTTGCAAGTCGACTCGCAAACCACCTACTTAACCGCCACCGCCCACGCCTGCCCGATTGTTCCTGGGGATTTGTTACGGCAATTTTTATGGAGCCAAGTACGCGGTGCGGTTCTCACCTCTGCATCACTGACGAGTTGCGATAGCTTTGACTATTTCTTAAACGAATCGGGCCTCGCCAACAACCCCAACGTAACCACGCTGGCCGTCTCTAGCCCGTTTGACTACACCGCGCAAGGCACCCTCACCTTGGCAACCACGCATGCGGACCCGAAAAATTCGGAGGCCTACACAGCGGAAATGGTAAGCGCACTGGTCCAAGATTTGCAGCAAGTGCAGCACGGCGCACTCGTTCTATTTACGTCATGGGCGCAAATGCGCTTTGCCATCGACAAACTCCCAAGCAGCTTGGTACAAACCGTGCTGGTCCAAGGCACGCAATCTCGCCAAAGGCTGCTTGACGTCCACGTCGCCCGGGTCGAATCGGGACAGGCCTCGGTTTTATTTGGCCTGCAATCCTTTGGCGAGGGCTTGGATCTACCAGGCGCATTGTGCGCAACGCTGTGCATCACCAAGCTGCCATTTTCCCCGCCTAGCGCCCCCGTTGACGAAGCACGCGCACAATGGCTACGCAGCGTTGGCCGC
>JBIPME010000445.1:0-2683 GCA_044369275.1 Rhodoferax sp. | reverse complement strand
ACTAGGTCTGCTGTTTACGGGGGCGGTGCTCACGGAGACGATCTTTGCGTGGCCCGGTGTTGGCAAATGGCTGATTCACGCCATCGGTGACCGCGATTACCCCGTTATGCAAGGCGGCATTCTGTTGCTGGGAGGGCTGGTCATGCTCATCAACTTGCTGGTTGACTTGGCCTACGGCATGGCACATCCCCGAATTAGAGCTTAAGAACCAGGAACTCGCACCACTACGATGCCGCAACCCAATTTTTACCCCGCTGTTCTGCCCAAACTGTTTGTTGTAAAAAACAGCAAGGACAATCCCCTTCGCTATAGGCGCAGGTTCTATGCCAGTAAAGGCGCAGTGATCGGCTTGCTCGTCATTGTGCTGATCTTCACGGTTGCCATTTTTGCCCCGTTTTTTGCACCACACAACCCGATTCAAATCCATAACACGCAGTTTTTGGTCCCGCCCGCTTGGCAGCTTGGCGGTACGACCGAATACTGGCTTGGTACCGATGCGATTGGGCGCGACATGCTGTCTCGTTTGATTTTTGGCGCACGCTTGTCCTTGCTGCTGGGGCTATTTGTCGTCTCGATTGCGCTTGTTTTGGGTGTTTCCATGGGCTTGGTGGCGGGCTATTTCAAAGGCGTGCTAGAGATCGTCATCATGCGTTTAATGGACGTGATTTTGACCTTGCCAAGCTTGCTCTTGGCCATCGTGATCGTGGGCATATTGGGCCCGAGCTTATTTAACGCAGCGCTGGCTGTAGCGATTACGGAGTTACCGCATTTTGTGCGCATTACCCGCGCTACCGTGATTTTGGAAATGTCCAAAGACTATGTCACTGCGGCGCGCATGGCAGGGGCAAGCCACTGGCGGCTGCTGCGCAGCGAAATTCTTCCTAACTGCGCCGCACCGCTGCTTGTGCAGTCCTCCTTGAGCATATCCACTGCGATTCTGGGCACCGCCGCACTGGGCTTTCTCGGCTTGGGGGCCCACCCCCCAACCCCAGAATGGGGCAGCATGCTGGCGGACGCAAAGGAGTTTATTGGCCGCGCATGGTGGGTCGTCACCTTCCCCGGCATTGCCATTTTCACCATGGTGCTGGCTTTTAACCTCCTAGGGGATGGCTTGCGTGATGTGTTAGACCCCAAACTCCAACGTTAACCCGCTATGGCACTTTTAGAAGTAGAAAACCTCTGCGTTGAATTTCAGTCCGCACAAGGCCTGACCCAGGCTGTTGACCACGTCAGCTTCTCCTTAGAGGCGGGGCAAACACTGGGCATTGTGGGAGAGTCCGGCTCTGGCAAAAGCGTCATGATGATGGCCATCATGGGACTGCTGGGCAAAGCCAGCAAAATGTACGCCGACGCCATCCGCTTCAACGGAAACGACTTGCAAAAACTCAGTGCACGCCAACGCCGTGCCATTACCGGCAAAGACATTGCCATGGTGTTTCAAGACCCAACCAACAGCTTGAACCCCTGTTTTACCGTGGGGTTTCAACTGGCCGAAATTTTAAAACTGCATTTGGGTATGGGCACAGCGGCCGCCCGCCAACGCTCCATTGCCTTATTGGACCAAGTCGGTATTTCCGAGCCCGAACACCGGCTACGTGCCTACCCGCACCAACTCTCAGGCGGACTCAACCAGCGCATCATGATCGCCATGGCCATTGCCTGCCAACCCAAATTACTCATTGCCGATGAGCCCACTACCGCGCTAGATGTCAGCATCCAAGCGCAAATTTTGACCCTGTTGCACAACTTGCAAAAAGAAAACGGCATGGCCTTGCTGCTAATCACCCACAACATGGGCATTGTCAGCAGCATGACGCAGCGCGTAGCCGTAATGTATGCCGGGCAAATCATGGAAGAGCGCGCTACCCATGCGCTGTTTAACAGCCCACGCCACCCCTACTCCGAAGCGCTTCTGGCCGCACTACCCGACCACAACAAACACGATGCCAAGCTCTACAGCATCCCCGGCACCATACCGGACACACGCAACAGGCCCACCGGGTGCCTGTTTGCGCCACGCTGCCACTTTGCCGAAGAAATATGCCAAAACAAGCCACAAACAATCTCGGTCCAACAAGGAACTACCCGATGCCATTTCCCCATTGACGCATCCGGCGCAAAGTTGTTAATGGATGAGGCTGTGCAATGAACCCGACCCAAGAGCAAGAGCAACATCAAATCGATGAACCCCATCGTATGAATGAAAAAATTATTATCAAGGCAGACAATTTAGAAAAAATTTACCACCAGCAGACAGGCATTTTTAAAAAACCTGCCTCGCTGCATGCAGTCAATGGCATCTCGTTCTCCATCGCCCAAGGAAAAACCCTGGCCATCGTGGGCGAATCCGGCTGCGGCAAATCGACACTTGCGCGCATGGCCGCACTGCTAGATACGCCCACGCAAGGCAGTCTGGAGATTACCGGCATCAACGCACTGACCAAGGTTTCCACAGAAAAAAGCGCGATCCGTAAAAAAGTTCAACTCATATTCCAAAACCCCTACGCATCCTTGAATCCACGCAAGCGCATAGGTGAAATCTTAGAGTCACCACTGAAAATCAACACCCAACTCTCGCGCAGCCAACGCCAAGAAAAAGCCTCTCACATGCTGGCCAAAGTGGGCCTGTCACCGGAACATTACACGCGCTATCCCCACATGTTCTCAGGTGGGCAACGCCAGC
>JBIPME010000444.1:0-2687 GCA_044369275.1 Rhodoferax sp. | reverse complement strand
GCGCCGGCGCAGCGTGCGGCTGAGCAAAATAACCGGCAGCAAACCCACAAGCACCAAGGCCAACGAGGGCAACGCGGCTTCGCCCAAGCGCTCATCGCGCGCCAGCTGGTAGGCCATCACCGCCAAAGTGTCGGTGTTAAAAGGCCGCAGCACCAAGGTCGCGGGCAACTCCTTCATCACATCCACCAACACCAACAACGCCGCAGCGGCCACGGGTTTTTTCAGCAAAGGCCAATGCACGCGGCGCACCAGCGACAAGCCCCCCGTGCCCAGCATGCGGGCACTGTCGTCCAGCGAGGCCGGCACACGCGCATAGCCACTTTGCACCGACTGCAAGGCCACCGCCACAAAGCGCACCAGATAGGCCCACACCAAACCCAGCACCGTGGCCGTGAGCCAAAAACCCACGCCCGATTGCGGCCAAGTCGCTTGCAGCCAGCCCACAGGCAACAACAAGCCCACCACAATCACCGCGCCCGGCACGGCATAGCCCAAACGCACCACGCCCAGCACTTGGCGCGTCAACCAATGGGGCTGCAGCCGTGCCTGCGCGGCCAGCAACAAAGCCGCCCCCACGGCCAACAGCGCCGTCAGGCCACCCAGCGACAAACTGGTGAGCGACCATTGCACAAACCGGGCCCAAGGCAAATCCACCCCACTATCGCCTTGCAGCAAAGCGCGCAACATAAAGGCCACGGGCAACACAAAACCACACAACACCGGCAACGCACACAGCGTGCACGCCAACGCGGCAGCAACGCCATGCAACTGCAAAGGCTGCGATTCGCTGCCATGGCGGTCAACGCGCGCGCTCGAAAAACGCAGGCGCGATTGCGCACGCTGCTCCGCCGCCAACAAGACCACCACCACGACCAACAGCAAAGTGGCCAACTGCGCGGCCGCGATGCGGTTGTCCATCACCAACCAAGCCTTGTAAATGCCAGCGGTAAAGGTTTGAATGCCAAAATAACTCGACACGCCAAAGTCCGCCAGCGTCTCCATCAAAGCCAAGGCGGTGCCCGCCGCAATGGCCGGGCGGGCCAAAGGCAAGGCCACGCGCAAAATGCGGCGCGACAGCGGTGCGCCCAGCAAACGCGCGGCCTCCATCAAATGGTTGGCACGCTCAGACAGCGCGGTGCGGGCCAACAAATACACATACGGGTAAAGCGCCAGCGTGAACACGCAGGCTGCGCCCCACACATTGCGCACCTCAGGCAACACCCTCCCCTCCAGGCCCAAGGCCGCGCGAATGCCCGTTTGCGCAGGGCCGCTGAATTGCAAATAGTCCGTGTAGGCATAGGCCACCACATAAGCAGGCATGGCCAGTGGCAGCAGCAGCGCCCACTCCAAACTGCGGCGCAGCGGAAAGTCAAACAGCGTCACCGCGGCCGCAGACACCGTGCCCATGCTGATCACGCCCACACTCACCAAGGCACACAGCAACAGCGAGGTGCCCGCATAGTCGGGCAGCACAGTGCGCGCCATCTCAGCCAAAATGCTGGCGGATGCATCGTTCCACTGCGCCCAGGACAACAACACCGTCAACACCGGCAGTGCCAACCACAAAGCCAGCACAAGCAGCAGCACCAACACACAGCGAAAAAACAAGCGAGAGCTTAAAACCATGCCGCATTGTAGGTAACCACACGGGGCATGGCGATAAACCAATATGATTGCACGGGGCTTGACAAGTAGTTGCGAAAAACAAGAAAGGCAGTGTGTGATGGCAAGTTTAGAAGATGGTCAGAAGTTTATTAAGGATTTGATTTTGGGGGATTTTGCGGATGACCCCAGCAGTTTGAGTGTGGTGATCAATGGGGTGATTGGCATGATCCCCATCGTCGATCAGGTGCTCGATATTCGTGATGTGTCGGCCAATGTGATGGCTTGCAACAAGAAGGGCTGGGGTAATTTGGATACGGCGGAGTACGCGAACTTGGCGTTTGCGGCGATTGGTTTGGTTCCTACCGTAGGGAGTTTCATTAAGGGGGCGGTGAAGCCCCTGTGGAAGGATCGCAAAGTCGCCGGGCGCGGGGTGCAGGCCAGTATTGCGATGATGGAGCGCGCACTGGGCATGGGCAAAGGCGGGGTGGTGAGGTGGGTGCGTACGATCAATTGGGCACAAGAGACGCAAGATGCCATTGCGAGGGCGGGACTGGCCAACTATATCGAATTGCTGACGCTGATTCGCTCCGATCCGTGGTGGGCTACGCGCGACATGGTGGTGATTGCCAGTCGGTTGCTGCCCGGCGCACGCGATGCAGATCAGTATTTGACCTATACGATTCAAAGGGGCAGTAAATTGGTGGAGGCTTTTTTAAATGATCTGCTCGGCGAGCACGCGGTGATGGTGATGGCTGCGGTGCAGGTGGCACAGGCCAATGTGCAAGCGGGTAAGCCCCATAGCGCGGGTAAGTCGCAGGCGGCGGGGAACAAGATGGCCACGGAGATGCGTGGGCATGCGGGTGGCAAACCTGCCGCGAAGGAGAAGCCGCTGGATGCGAAGCATCCGGAGGTGGGCGGGCAGGCGACACTACAGACTGGACAAGGCGCTGGCACGAGCAAGGTGATGCAGCATCGCACTACCAACTTTATTAAGGAGATGGGCAGCAGGCCCATGGGCTTGGTGGGTGAGCATGTGACCGATCATTATGTGCTGCGTGAGCACGGCGGCACGCATGTGCATG
>JBIPME010000443.1:0-2689 GCA_044369275.1 Rhodoferax sp. | reverse complement strand
AGAGTCTGAGGCAATGCGCTGCCCACCGCCGGGGGAGTAAATGGTGGTGCGTGGGTCCAGGGCGGAGTATTTTTCGATTTGGTTTTCTGCATTGACCGCACCCACGGAGATCACGCCCTTGCAGTTGGCAGGCTCAGCCAGTGGTTTTTGGAAGTTGTTGCCCGCTGCGGCGACGATGAATACATTTTTTGCCAAAATTTTATCGATGGCCTGTTGCAAAGGTGGCGAGCAAACGGGGCCGCCGCCGCTGATGCTGACGTTAATCACCCGTGCCGGATTGGCGTTGTCAGGAACACCCGCAACGCTCAGGCCCGCGGCCCAGCTGAGTGAGTCAATCATGTCCGGTATGGACATGCCGCAGGAGCCAAAAACCCGAATGGGAACAATTTTTGCTTTGGGGTTGATGCCCACCATGCCATCTACACCATTGCCCGCAATGACGCTGCTGACCTCGGTGCCATGGGTGCGGTAGGTGCCCGAGACGAGTTTGCCGTTGCATGCAGCATCGCGCTCATCGGGGGCATAGTTGTTGGAGCGCCCCCCGCGCAGGTTCAACGCGGTAGAGATCATGTCGTACCCAGGCAGGAGTACGCCGCTGAGCGTGGGGTGGCTTGCGACGACGCCACTGTCTATCACCGCGACCACGATGCTGGCGTTGCCCGGTGCGATGCCGATGGTGTCTATGGCCGAGGGTGCGTTTTGCGCAGGCTCAGACGAGCCCATGTACCAAGGCACTTCTGCTTGGGCCTGCGGCCATGGGGCCCCGAGCAGTACCAGCGACAAAGTCAGCAGCCACGGCTTGCGACGGTGGGAGTTCTTGCGAACGGTATTCATTGGGGACTCCCTGCTATTGCAACGGTTTAAACCATTTGTCGAGCGAAGACTGGATTTTTTCTCCCGCCTTATCGGGTTTGAGCATGCCTTTCATGACCAAGGCATCCACATTCCAAAACTCTTCTTCAATGGGCGAACTACCGCTGTTAAAGGCGTAGCTGTTGATGCGGATAGTGGTCTCGCAAACGCGCCGCCAACTGATCATTTCACGCGCCAAGGGGTCGGTGATTTCAACCAAGTGGCTCGACAGTGGAAAGTACCCAGGCAAGGTGTTGGCCAATACGTTGGCAAATTGCCGCCCAGTCAGCCAATGCAAAAACACATCGGCATCGGCTTTGTTGGTGCTGGCGGTGTTAATGCCAATGCCAATATCAATGTGGTTGGTGAAGTGGCACTCATCTTCTTTTTTGACGACGGGTGGGCGAAAAACCCCAATCTCTTGTTTGCTGTGTTCGTTAAAATACGAAATGTCCCAAGACCCCGAGGGGTAGATGGCCGCCTCGCCTTTGGCAAACATGTCGCGTGCTTTGAGGTGGCCCACGGTTTTGTGGTTTTTAGGCAAAAACGGTGCCCAGCGTGCCATGGTTTTCCAAGTGTTTATATAGGGCGCGTCGGTGAATTTCTGTTTGCCTTCCAACAAGGAAATGCGCCCCTGTTCTCCGGCCCAGTAGTTGGGCCCAATGTTGGTGAAAACCAGCTGGTGCGAAGCCCAACCGTCTTTGGTTCCAAACGCAATGGGTACGATTTTTTTGTTTTTCTTGAGCTTCTCCAGCACTTCGAAAAACTGCGCTTCAGTCTCTGGAACGGACAGGCCGAGTTGTTTGAAGATTCTTTGGTTGTAAAAGAATCCGTGCATCACGCTGGCCACGGGCAGGCAGAACAGATGCAGTCCGTCTTCCGTGGTCCAAGCCAGCTTGGCAACGCTGCGGTAGTTGCGCAGCCCGTCTATGCCGGTGAGGTCGTGCACATAGCCTTTGTCAAACAGCTTTTCCTCAAACGGTCTGCAGCTAATGAGGTCACCCGCGTTGCCATTGCGCAGGCGCAATGCCAAAGCTTTGTCGTAATCGTTCGTGGTCGGGGTGAAGGTGATATCAATGCCGGGGTGCAGTTTTTTGAATTCGGGCAGTATTTGCTGATTCCACTCAATCGTGTCTTCAGCGCGCCAGCTCTCCATGCCCAGCGTTCCAGCCCGTGCCAATGGCATCAGAATCAGCATACTGAGTATTCCCAACATACGAGCATTTTTCATGTAGTTCCCTTAATCCGTGCATTTCAACGGCATCGAATGCCATAGGCATCGCATGCCAATGCGTTAGCTTCCAATTTTTGTCTTTTTGCACTTTTTGCGGGTTATAAAGTGTGGCGTTTTATTGCGAACCTTAACAAAGCACGGTTGTCTGGTTTTGGTGGCTGCCTGTAATTTACGCAAGTTGGTGGCCCAAACGCAGTGCGTGCGCTTGGGCCAGGCCGCAGTCGGCAGGGCAGACCACGGCCTGCATTGCAAAGGCCGTTGGGGTGGGTGGGGGAGAATGCGAAAGGCTATAGCGTTATTTCCGGCATGATCAAGCGCTATTGGATGCGACTAATTTGTATTATTTGCTATTTTGCTGGCCGCTGTGGATTGCCGCGCCAGCCCGCTACCTTTACAAGGCGGTGCGCAATGTCCAAATTTCTGGGAACAAAACCAAATCCAGCATCTTGCGCAAATAGCTAACGCCACCGGTGCCGCCGGTGCCGCGTTTGAAACCAATGACCCGTTCTACCGTGGTCACGTGGCGGAATCGCCACAATCTAAAGGCATCTTCCAGATCGGTTAACTCCTCGCCCAGTTGGTACAAATCCCAGTATTTTTCGG